>SLSH01000321.1 GCA_007130555.1 Bacteroidales bacterium | reverse complement strand
GGAATAGGAGCCCCCCAGAAAGCCATTATTTCATCGCCGACGTATTTATCAAGAGTTCCGTCATGCTTGAAAACAATGTCTGTCATTGTCTGGAGATAGATGTTAAGATGCTCGACAAGCTCTTCCGGTGTAAGCTGTTCGGAAATTGAGGTAAATCCTCTTATGTCAGAAAATAGAACTGTCAGTATTTTTTTCTCTCCGCCCAGCTTTAGCTTGTCCGGATTTTTGAGAAGATCATCAACAACGGTTTTTGAAACAAATTTTGAAAATGTCTGCCTTATGTATTTTTTCTCTCTTTCTTCAGTAAAATACCTGAATGAAATTATAAGGGTGAATGTAAGCCCTGTCTGTATAACGGGGGTTATTGTAGCTACTATTACGCTCAGGTAGTTAAACAGGGCGAAGCTTACCACGAATATAGAGATGGTCAGTATGGCTGTAAAAACAACTGAGATACCGATTGAAAAACGCTGGATGGCGAAACCGAGAATCAGGGCTATAAAGAAAAATATGGCAATATTCTGCGCGTCGGAGAATTTATAAAGAAAGTCCTGATTTATTATGGTGTTGATGGCATTAGCGTGATGTTCTATTCCGTATGTGGTGCCGTAAGGGGAGGGGTGTTCATCCGTCGCGATTCCGACTGAGGCGTAGGCGGCTACCATTACTATCTTGTTTTCGAGAGAACGGTTTGTTCCCATATCTCCGTCCCGGCAGAATAGATAATAGGGATAGTGAGTGAAACTGCCTGAGCCGCCTATAAAATTTATGTCCATAAATCCGTTTGAGTCTATGGGTATTTTTATTTCACCACGGGGATTCGGACGGGCCATTTTTTCCAGGGGAACATTTTTAAGTTTTATGTATTCACCCATCTTAATTTCCACGTCATCCACCGTTAAACCGTAGTAATCCATTACTATAAGAAGATCGATGTTCGGGTAATACCATCCATCATATCTGGTAACGAGAGGCATTGTCCGGTTTACGTTGTCTCTCGGGTCAGGTTCAACGTTGGCAAAACCTATTCTCGCCGCTGCTTCGGCGAGAGCGGGCACGGGAGGGGTAACTGCAAGATATATCTGCCTTGATGTATCCCCGGGATTAACCGGGAATCTGACATCATACAAATATTCAAGTCTTTCATCCAGATCAGATGGTCTGACATCGGTCGGCTCTTTAAGAAAAGGAAAATCTATATAGACGTTACCCGCGTTTTTCATTGAGCGCGCGAGTTGATCAGTATGTTCCCTGTGGTCAAGAAACATAATATCGAAAAAGATCATTTTTGGATTGCCTGAAGACACATAATCGATAAACTTTGAGTGCACTGACCAGGGGAATGGCCAGGTTATCCGCGGGGTCTGATTCTGGAAATGGGTAAGTGTATTTTCGTCTATCCCGAGAATCAGGAGGTCCGGGTGAGCCCGCGGGTTTATACGGGACATTCTTACGCCGTCTTCAAGTGAAATAGCGCGTTCCGACGGGTCACGAAGAAAAAAGTTGAAATCAAGAGAACCTCTTTCAAGCCCGTCCAGGATATTGGTAAACAGATATGCTGTTGTAATAAAGCCGAAAATAAGGAATGATATGAGTATGCTTATCGCGGTGTTTTTATCAAAATTAAAAAATTTCATAGAGGATCTCCCTGTATTCTGTGCTTTCAATTTAGGGTGTTCAACAGATGCATTGTCAGGATGGCATAATTCCCCGCCAATGGTGAATATAATTAAAATACCGGTTTAATTATATCAAGTGTTTTTCGTCTATTATTTAAAAAAAACAGGTACGTTCTCAAAAACCGGCTGGGAACCGGCTTCCTGTATATACCGCGGTTAAATATGGGATTACAAAAAATTGTTTGACGCCCTGCTCCGGTAATAAAATATTGTAAAGAAAACTTTTTTATTATTGAAAAATAGTTTTCCCTGAATATAGTTGATTCGCAATGTTGCTGCCGGGAAAGGCGCTTTATAAGTGTAGTTTTGCCTTCAGAAAGTAACTCATAGATCGAAGGTCAGTATATTTTACAAGGAGATTTAAATTGAATATCGAAGAGAAGAAGCTGGATAACGCAATGCTTGAGCTTTTAATTGATGTTCCCGCGGACAGGGTTGAGCTTGAATATAAAGCAGTATTTGACGAGATAAAGAATAAGGTAAAAGTTGACGGGTTCAGAAAAGGGAAGGCCCCTCTGAATATAGTTGAACTGCAGTTCAGGGAACAGGCTGACAGGGAGGTTGCCGACAAACTTGCCCAGCACTATATTTATGAAGCGATAACCGAAAAACAACTGAAGCCTATAATAGCGCCGACATATAAATATGAATCTATATCGAGAGGAGAGCCCTTTTCTATAAAGGCGACTCTGGAGCTTTATCCTGAGGTGGAGCCCGGAAACTATAAGAATCTTTCAGTAGAGGAAAGGGCGTGTAAAATTACTGAAGAGGACCTGGAATTTGAGATACGGACAATCCTTGAACAGGCAGCAGAATTTAAAATTAAGGATGAGAACGCGCCTGTGGAAAACGGTGATTTCGTTAAACTTAAGGTTAAAAGAAAGGATGAGGATGACAAAGATGCGTCAGACGATGAGTTCAGGGATTATGATATTATAGTCGGTAAAAGCAAGGATCCTTCAGCGCTCGACAAACAGGTAGCGGGCATGAAGAAGGGTGAAGAGAGGGATATTTCGGTAAAATATCCTAAGAACTATCATATTGAATCTCTGGCCGGCCGGAAAGCCGAGTACCTCGTCAGAATTGAAGATCTAAAGGAGGTTATACTTCCGGAGTTTAATGATGAGTTTGCCGTAAACAGAGGTTTTTCCGGTGTCGATGACATGCGGGAAAAAACAAAAGAGCGGATCTCAAAAATTGTGGATGAAAAGATCAGAGGTGAGGCTAAAGGAAAACTGCTCAAACAGGTAATAGAAAGCGGGAAATATGATATACCGC
>SLSH01000423.1 GCA_007130555.1 Bacteroidales bacterium | reverse complement strand
GTTGCTGGAGTGCTGGGATAAGCTCTGAAACCGCTGACGCGCCGGCGCAATGTAGCGCTGCAGCAGGTTTCAGTTGCTGGAGTGCTGGGATAAGCTCTGAAACGCTGCCGCCAACTCTCTGATAATCAGGGAATTGGCGGCAGCGGGACGGGGCAGAATATCGAATCCTGTGGTTGCCACGGAATGGTAGACATTTTGCGAACGGATGGTAAAATCAGAGGTGAATGTTCCCAGCATTCAATGCACTGAAATCATCGAACATCACGAATGTGGCCCGGCTAACTGCAAAGCGCATGCCGGGTTTTTCATTTCCGTGGCAGGAATTTCAGTAGCGGTCGTTGCACCGCGGCAGGTATTCACACTGTGTGCACTTGTTGAGCTGTGCACTGCTTGGCGGCAGGAAAGGTGCTCCAAGGTCGTATCGCAGATTATCGATGACTTTCCGGCAACGCCGCTCCAGACTTCTGGATCTCTTCACGGGATACGTCCGGGTGCGGCTGCCCGATATGACCAGCCCCCGCCGAAACGGCCGGTCAAAAACTTTCTCGGCCATCAGACCGTAGGCAATGAGCTGTAGCTGTATGGCGGTTGTAGGTGGCGCATCCTGTAACTTGAACTCCACTGGTACAACTTCATGGCGTTCAACCAGCAACAAGTCTACAACCCCCTGAATCCCAAGCTCGTCATCCGACAAACTGATCTCGAAGCATCGCTCGGCAGTATCCAGCCCAAGCCGTGCCAGCTTGCGTGTGCGTGTTAATCGCCGCTGCCGAAGATGATGCTCCGTACCCTGGCGTACCCACATGGGCTCCGGCACCGGCGTTCCGTTTCTCATGTGCCAGGGAACGCGTGGACAGAACAGATACTGGCGCAAGAGACTGGCCGGCAACAGCTCAGGTAACATCATAGCGCTCAGGCTTTTCGAACGGGTTTACAACATAACCGAAGGTCGCCACACGCGATTGACCACCGGTTCTTACCGGGACAAGAAACGCCTTGTCCGTTTTGCGATCCAGCTCCAGTCGGAACAGGCGTTTTACCGCCCGTTCCTCGGCACCTAATATCAAGCCCCAGAAAACTGAATACTGGATGGGCTGGAGCCCGATATCTTTGAGGGCCTCATGCAAGCGGGAGCGCCGCTTGTTGTCCTCAACATCGTAGGCAACCAGAACCTCGCGCAGCAGCTTCATATCTCACCACCGAAACAGATAAGGGCGATAGGTGTTGCGTCCACAAAATTCGCCGGCCAACCGATAAACCTGGCGTTGCAATATGGATTCCAGTCCGAGTTTACGCCCACGATACGGATAACGACGAGCAAAAGTTCGATGTACCCCGCCAATAATCCGCCGGCGGATCGCAGCAGACAAATCCCGTGCTTCATCCAGCGCCTGGCGGTTGCGAATCACCGTCCGGTCCACCACCCAGGGGCGATATTCTTCCATCAGGTCCAGAACGAGCGAGGGCTTGCCATCCCGCCGTGCATGCAGCGCACCGGCATAAGGCTCCAGACCGGCGTTAAGCACGGCATTCCAGACATAGGACTGCAAAATCGCGTAACCGAGATTCAGTGCCGCGTTACCGGTATCCCGAGCGAAGCGCCCGGTTCGGCCCGGAAAATCAGCAGTCATCAGACCAACGGAAGCCAGGGCCTGCCAATAAATACGAGCACCCTGCCCCTCTATCCCCATAAGCTGATCACGCCAGCGAGGGACGCGGGCCGAATAATTCTTTGCCATTTCCCCCAGCCTGGCGAGTTCACCTGCGCTGTCAGCAATACTGGCGGCTTCTCCCTTGTGATATTTTCTGAAATACAACAGAACGGCTCGCTGGTTGCGCAACTTGCCGTACACCATTTGGCGGCAAAGACTGGCACATTCGAAATCCGCAACGTAACTGAACTGAGCCTCCCTGACCGAACAGGCGGCGTGCTGGTGGCTGTGACTCACACAGGCGATGGGCACTCCACGAAAATCCAGCAGGAACAGGCGTATGCCCCGGGCCGCACAAGCCAGAATCAAATCAGAAGACAGACCAACCCCATTACGGGCCACGGATACTGTCTTGATCCGGCTCAGCGGATATTCGGCAATCACTTCCCTGTGTTGCCGTACCTGCAACCGCTGACTCGCCAGTCCCAGTGACTGCCCGTACTCACTAACGGTGATGTGCCGCATGAGATTGTTCCCACGCCCGGTTGTACGCTGATCTCATCATGGCGTTGGTGCTGTTGACGATGTATTCGAACTGAACTTGCTCGCCGGTACCGAGCAGGAAGAGCTCCGAGCGGGGTTTACCCAGCATCTCCCCAAATACCTGCTTCCACTGATCAGGATTCTCCAGTCTGATGCTTGGCAGCAGGCTCAATGGGTCACGTTGGGTTTCCGGTAGCAAAGGAGCCACATGAGAGCGGAATTGTTCAACTGTGAAAGCCACCCGTATATAAAAGCGGTCTTTGGAACCTGGGGCATAATACAAGGCGCTGACCCGATCCCGGCATTCCCCGGGCACCTCCACAGCTTGCCAGTCATCGTAGTACACACGAGATTCAGCCGAAGGCGGAGGCTCATCCAGCGGTGTCAGCGAAGAGCTTCGTTCAAGCAGCGGCAGTGGCGCGGGCGCCGAGAAATCAATCGCTCCGTTACGGACACCAAACCCGCAACTACTGTATCCGTCCGATTCCACAAGCTGCCATACACGATCGTCAGGCGTTATTCGCTCAACTCGGAAACCGCCTGATGGATTCTTGACGCGAGGTAATGAATAAACCTTGCGTACACTCTGGTGCGCACGCGCCAACTTCTGACGGGGGAAATGCCTGGCATAAATCCCGTTCCAGACATCCTGGTCTGGCACTTTATCTCCAAGATAAGGTGTGATGGCCGGATCATCGACAATCGACTGCCAATCATTGAATGCCGGCAACCTCAATTTTCCCTTGGCACCCGTCTTTCGGGGTACG
>SLSH01000292.1 GCA_007130555.1 Bacteroidales bacterium | reverse complement strand
TAGATAAATTTAAAAAACATATTGTATGTGAATTAAACCTCGGACAATTTGCAGAATTTTTACGTGCACATCATCAAAAACATACATATTTACAATACAATAAAGTACAAGGATTACCATTTTTTATTTATGAATTAGTTAATAAATTCAAACAAGTATTAGAAGATAAATAATTATGACGACAAAAAGTAAACTTAAAAGAGAAGATTTAAAAATAGACGGACCAATTAAATGGTGTACCGGATGTGGCGGTTATCCTATTTTATCGGCTATTCAAAAAGCTTTACCTGAAGTTGGTGTAGAGCAAGAAAATATTGTTTTTGTTTCGGGGATTGGTTGTTCCTCAAGATTTCCTTATTATATTAATACTTACGGTTTTCATGGGCTACATGGAAGAGCTATGCCTGTTGCAACAGGTATTAAGGCGGCAAGACCTGAATTAAGTGTTTGGGTAGCTACCGGAGACGGCGATTCAATGGCTATCGGAGGAAATCACTTCATTCACACAATTCGAAGAAATATAGACATTAATTGCATAATTTTTAATAATAAAATCTATGGATTAACAAAAGGTCAGTATTCTCCAACCACACCAATAGGGATGAAAACAAAAACTTCTCCTGACGGAACAATCGAAAAAGCTTTTGAAGCAGGAGAACTTACCATGGGTGCTCAGGGAACTTTTTTTGCCAGAGTTATTGACTCGGAACCAAAGGGAATGACAGAAGTATTTATAAATGCGGGAAAACATAAAGGAACTTCAATAATTGAAGTTTTTCAAAATTGTTTAATTTTTAATGATGCAACTCACGATATAATTACTGCAAAAAATGTTCGTGAAGACCGAATTATTTACTTAAAACATGGTAAGCCGATGATTTTTGGTAAAGAAAAAAATAAAGGGCTTGTTTTGGACGGTATGGAAATTAAAGCAGTAACAATAGGAAAGGACGGATATACAATAGATGATATTCTAGTACATGATGAGAAAACTAAAAATCCGAATATTCATTATATACTTGCAAGGATGCACTATCCCGAGTTGCCGGTTGCGGTAGGAGTAATAAGAGCAGTAAAACAAGCAACTTATGACGAAATGTTACAGGAGCAAGTTGATAATGCAATGAAAACAACAAAAATAAAAAATACAAAAGACTTATTACATAGCGGTAAAGTTTTTGATATTAAATAACTTGTTTTTCGATATAAAAAAAGGCTGTTAAAAATTAACAGCCTTTTTTTATATTGTAGATATATTATACTTTATTCCTCAGCAGACTTATATGCAAAAACAGCAACATTTCCGGTAGTTGTATTTCTTATTCCATCTTTATAATGTACTAATATATAATCACTGCCAATCTTTGAAACAAAATGTTTTTCTTGGTATGCCTTGCCTTGATCATTAACTTGTAAAGTTAATTGAGTAATAACAGTTCCGTTATCATAAATTTCAACGATATCTTCATAATACTCAACATTTGAAATATTATCAATAATAACCCAACCTGAACAATTATCAGTTTTTGTAATATTTATAATTCCTACATCTGCACCAACATATCTTACACCAATAGTTTCAGACTCTTGCCCTGTTCTAGGTGCTCCATTATATGTTGCCCATGATTGATTTGATAAAATAATATTTGCACTATAGTCTGAAAGTTCTGTATTTTCAGGCTCGTCAGGTTCCGGTTCTACCAAAGTAATAGTAATGTTTTTTGAGTCTGCATAATTTGGTCCATCCTTATCCACAGCATCAAAAGTAAAAATTAGAGAGCCTGCTGTAATACCGGTAGTAGGAAGAATGATTTGAATCTCCTGATTATTAACGGAATTACCTGATAAGGCAACTTCACCAGCAGGAACGGTGTTTAGTGCAGATGTGGTCCATGATAATTTTTCTAATGTTGCATTAGAAGAAACAGAATAAGTAAATGTAATTGTGTCTCCTTGCCATGCAGTTGTTTTATCAGGAGTGATTGTTAAATTTGGTCCGTCAGGATCCTCTTCGTCTTTTTTACAAGCAGTAACGGCAATCATGCCAACCATTAAAAGAAGCATAAAAAATTTTATTTTTTTCATAATGTTACAGATTTAAAAAGTTAAACATAAAATATTTATTTCACAAGTTTTAAGTTCATGTTGTTTATTCAAATGATTTGCAAAATTACATAAAGATTATCATTAAAAAAAATTTAATCTGTTTTTTTAAATAATTATAATAATTACTGATTTAATACAACTGTTTTGTTTACGTCTCCGGTTACTTCAATTGTACCTGTAGCATCAATATATCCCGGTTTTTGTACAATATAATTATATGTTCCTGCCTCAATATTAAAAACATAATTTCCTGCTGCATTTTCTATTCCGTTAAAAGTAACTATTGCATCATCTATACTATTATCCATTCCGTCAATAATATTAAATGTTACTGTATAGGTTGCAGATTCTGTTGTTACAGTAAAAGTTTGATACCCCCACATTTCAAGTTTGTCTTTAACTTCAAATTTAAATTCAATTCTAATAACATTGTCTTGAAAATCTGTTTTTTGAAGAGTTTGTTCAAATTTATAATTATATGTTTCAAGATCTTTCCAGTCTTTACCTACGCTGATACTTTCGGGGATAGGAATTACGCCACCTTCTTTATAGGTAAGTTTCCAGGCTCTGAAATCATCTATTTTGGCTTCGGCATTAATAATAATATCCAGATTTATAATATTATCCCCCTCAACATTAAAATCAATTACTTTTTCGGTTGGACCTTCCCATGTAATTGTCGGGTCTGCATAATCTTTTCCGCAACTGACAAATATTACAATTGTAATTATAAAAGACATTAAAAATTTTAGTGTTTTCATGGTTTTATATTTAAAAATTTACACATTAAAATATTATATATAACTAATGTAATCTCAAATTTATTTTACAAATAAAATACAAAATTATTTTTTTTTGACTATAATT
>SLSH01000007.1 GCA_007130555.1 Bacteroidales bacterium | reverse complement strand
TCCTTGTTATAAGGTTGATGAAGTGAGGGCTTTAAAAATTTGATAAGTATGAAATTCTAATAATCTATCTCCTCCTGAACTCACTGCAAATTATCGAAGTTGCACTTGCAATATTAAGCGATTCGGAATATGTGCAGGATTTTGAAAAAGGAGGAATAAACAGTTTTTTATCAATATGTATGGTTATTGCATCGGAAATTCCCTGCCCTTCGTTACCAAAAACAACCAATCCCTCAGGTGTTAATTCGGTTTTATAAATATTTTCTCCTTTCAGAAATGTTCCGTAACAAATATTTCGGGAAGTTTTTTTGTATTTTACGATAAAATCCTGCAAATCTTCATAAAGAATATTTACTCTTAAAAATGCTCCGGCAGTTGCCTGAATTACTTTCGGAGAATAAATATCCGCACTATGTTTTGAGAGGATAATATTATTTATACCGAACCAGTCGCATATACGAATAATGCTGCCGAGATTTCCGGGATTTTGCAAATCTTCAAAAGCAAAAATCAATTCGTTTTTTAAATTCTCAATGTTTTGTCTGTTTTCATTAATTTCAAGGACTGCCAAGTGTTTTGAAGGCGTTTTAAGTTGCGAAATTTTTTTCATTTCACTTTCGCTGATTTCAAAAACCTCCTCAATATTTTTTTTATCTGTATTATAAGAATCGCCCGTTTCGCTTGTAAAAAGCCATTTTATTTTTTGTCCCGAGGCGATAATTTCATTTATTATTTTCTCCCCCTCTGCAAAAAACAACTTATGCTTATCTCTGTATTTTTTTATATTTAGAGAATTTATCAGACTTATTTTTGATTTTGATAACATTTTTAAAAATTGTTTTGCAAACTTACATAATAATTTAAAATTTCAAAAGTCCTTTAAATTAATATTTGATTCTTTATCCTGGTTTCGATAAAATCTTGTTTTGGACAAAAAATTTTGTTTATAGTCATGGCAAACCATGTATCCGTAGCATGAGATGTCCTGTTGAAGTAATAATAGACATGTTCTATTCTGATATGACAATTAACGAAATTATTGAAGACTATCCTGAATTAGAAAAGGAAAATATTTTAGTTGCTTAGGGATTAGCCATAGGATTTTTTTTATATCTTTACATTTCAAATGCATAAAAAAAATAAACAATGAAGAAAAAAAACTTTATAATAGTATTAGTGTTATTATTGGTAATAGCAAGTGCGACAGGACAAAATAAAAAAGAATTTCAAAAAGATTTGCATTACAAAATGTATGAAAAAGCTCAATTTTATTTTGAAAAAGATGATTTTCAGCTTTTTATAAATGATAACCATAATTCTCTTTTTTTTGAGAAAAAAGACTTTTTCAAAGACAAAAATATTAAATCAGACCTTCTGCTTGATTCTGTTATTGCTTATAATTATTATACAGAATTAGATTCAGTACCGTTCGTTAGAAAACTGTATTCCCATAATTTGCAGGAAAATTGGACTTCATATATAAGATATGAATGGGATAACGAGGATGATATTTGGTTTAAATTATATAAAATTCAATTTCATTACAATATACAGGGAGATATTACTTTATCCATGCACTATGCCTGGGATAGCGAAAATAATGAGTGGATTACCTACGTAAAAGAAGAATTTGAACACAATGCACAAGATGACATGATTTTATATACTATATATAGTTGGGATAACGAAAATCAAGTGTGGAGTTTTGTGATAAAAATTGAATATGAATATAACATATCCGGGAATTTAGTATTAGAAACGGCATATAATTGGGACAGCGAAAATGAAGAATGGTTTATACACGGAAAAAATGAACATGAATATGATATATCTGAAAATTTGGTGATAGAAACAGGATATACTTGGGATAGCGTAAGTGAAGAGTGGATAAAAGTAATGAAATATGAAAAACAATACGATATAAATGATAATTTAATTTTAAGAATCAGATATCACTGGGATGATGAAAATGGTGAGTGGGAAAGTATCTGGAAAAATGAATCAGAATACGATTCGCAAGAAAATTTGTCTGTAAGAACAGGATATAACTGGGACAACGAGAATAATATATGGGTAAATAATTGGCAGGGTAAATTTGAATACGATTCGGAAGGAAATATGATTTTACAGGCAATATATATGTGGAATATAACGAATGAAGAGTGGAGTATTTATATGAAATATTTCTACTATTATTCGGAATTTACGCCTGTTTATATTGATGATACAGCAGAAAAGTCTATAAAAATATATCCAAACCCAACAAGCGATATTTTGTATTTTAATAACTTAGAAAATGCAAAAATTAAAATTTACAATATTAGCGGAAAATTATTGTTATACAAAGATAATGTCAATAGATCTATTGATGTAAGTGGTTTATCCAAAGGAGTTTACATGGTAGAGATTTTAGAACAAGATAAAAAAAGCATCAAAAGATTAAAAAAATGGTAAAAAAGAAAAAGGTTTTGAGATAAAGAAAATTTTGAAGTAGCGAGAGGCTTTAAAAAGCAACTGAAATAGCGTTCAAATGTATATAAAGCAGGCAGCTTACGGGGTTCAATAATATCGTTTTCATATTTCACTCATCTCCAACCCTTATATACCACTTAATCTTTTCATAAAGTTCTTTATCCAGGACTTTTTGTTGCAATAGTTCATCAGTACTTGTAATTTTTCCTGCAAATCGTTTGTATTCCAGCATAGTATTAGTTGTTTTCCTGTCAATATACGGATGAGAAATCAGGTCGCGGTATTCGGCGGTATTAAGATTTATCTTTTTAATATTATCGGCATTTATTTCAATGTATTCCGAAATACTTTCTAATATATCTTCTTCTATTCCCCAAACTTCCAAAAGCTGCGATTTGTCGTGGAAACCTCCTAATTTTTCGCGATATTCAATAATTCTTTCTGAAAAGGCAGGTCCTATTCCTCTGATTTTTTGGAGTTCATAAGCATTGGCAGAATTTATCTCTAC
>SLSH01000255.1 GCA_007130555.1 Bacteroidales bacterium | reverse complement strand
TCTTTCTCCCCTGCCATTACACACATCGGAGAAGCAGAGCTTCGAAGACAGGACGGTTCCCAAGCCGGAGCTTGGGAACGAGGGGAAACGCGGGACATCGGCACAAGGGAATGATTCACCGGCTGGAAGCCCGTGCGGAAAAAATACGGGATTAATTCGATTCATCCCCCAGCGCCTCCTCCGCTATTTCGCGCAGTCCTGCCAGGTCCCGCTTTCCGGTAGGAAGCAGTGGGATTTCCTCCACCTCCACAAAGGCGTCCCGTTGGGGTATCCAGAGGTTGGGTAGTTCCTGTTCCCGGAGGGCCTGCTGAGCATCTTTCGGATCAAATGCTCCCTTCTTGTAGATGACCACAAGCCGTTCTCCCTTTTTCTCGTCCGGAAGGGCGGTCACCCCGCAGACCGGATCGCTTTCTTCCAGCCAGTCCTGGATGCTGTCTTCGACCTTGCCATGGGGGACCATCTCCCCCGCGATCTTGCTGAACCGGCTAAGGCGGCCTGTAATTTCGAGAAAGCCATCGTCATCCAGGCTACCCAGGTCTCCCGTGTCATACCATCCGTCCTGGAGAACCTCATCCGTCTTATCTTTCTGGTTCAGGTATTCGAGCATCACTCCCGGACTTTTGACGAAAACTTTGCCTTCCTCTCCTGGAGGCAGCACCTCTCCGGACTCCACTCCCACGATCTTGACCACCGTACCCGGCAGGGGATGTCCAACGGTCCCTTCCTTATTTCCAATCTGAATGACTCCATCATCGTCTCGATCGAAGCGGTTAAAGGAGACCACGGGTCCCAGTTCCGTGGCGCCATATCCCTCATATATTTCCTTCCCGAAGGCCTTGCGGAATACCTCCCTGACATTGGGGCGAAGTTTCTCCGCCCCGGCCACCACGAGCTCCAGCACCTCGAAATCTTCGGGGGGAATCCGGGAGGCATACAGACTGAGTAGTGACGGAGTGGCCATGATGATCTTTCCATCGTATTCCCGAACGATCTTCCCGATACCTTCCGAATCGAAGGGATCGGGAGACAGGAGCGAAGGGATACCGGCCACGGGAGGGAAAAGAATCGTTACCGTCAACCCGAAAGCGTGAAAAACGGGAAGAACCCCTACAATGGCAGGCTTCTCGAAATAGGGAAGAGTCTGTTCGAGCGCTTCCACCTGGTATCCGATGTTTCCTTCGCTCAGAACCACGATCTTCGATTTTCCGGTGCTTCCGCTGGTGGCCACCATAAACGCCGGGGTCCCCGGCCCCATAGGTCTTCCCTGGCGCAGCATTCGTCCGGTCAGGCCAACCGGAAGGACTCTGGCTTGCAGCAGGATTGCAATCTTATCCGGAAGCCCGATCTTTTCCTCCGCCAGATCCTCCAGATAGATCATCTCGAACCCTTCGGGAGAAGGGACTCGTTTTTCGAATGTTTTGGAGCCTATGATCGTGCGAAGACCCGCCTGCTCCGCATGTTGCTTGACGAGTTTCCCCTGGGCGGAGTAGTTCAGATTCATGGTTACCCGATTCGTCAGGCGGAGGGCATAATTGGTCAAAGCGGATGCCACACCGGTGGGAAGAAGGATTCCAATGGGTTCGTCTTTCGGAAGAATCCGGTTGAATTTTTTTGCCAGCCCCACACATCGAAGGGCCAGGTTCCCCCGGTTTATCTTCTTTCCGGTGGTGTCCACCAGCGCCAGCCTTCGGGGGGATTTTCTCAACATGCGCAGCAGTGTATCCGCCACCGGACGACGATATTCCTCCCGAAGTTTCCATGCATGGGCCCCCGCCTCGGCTACTCCCTGACGTACCTCGTGAGTTTCCGCGCTGGAAGGTAGAGGCGTTCCGAAGCAGACATTAATCGCTCTTCGTTTAAATATCTTGCGGGGAACCTTCCAGATATACCGTTCACGCTCGTAGGACCAGATGCTTCCCCAGATTCCATCCATGTAAACAGGAATAACGGGAATGTCCATCCCCTCCAGAACCCGCGTAAATCCTTTTCGGAAGGTGAGCAGGTTGCCGGTTCGGGTCATCCGGGATTCCGGAAAGATACAGAGCAAATCTCCTTCTTCAAGAGCTTCTCTCGCTTCTTCGATGGCCGCCATCAGTTCCTTTGGCCGGTCCTCTACTCCGATGGGAATGGCCCTGATTGCCCGAAGAAACCAGCCGATCACCGGTATCTTGAAATAATGTCGGTGCACCAGGAAACGAACCGGCCGCCTCACGGCGGCTCCCAGCATAAACCCGTCTATGTAGGAAACGTGATTCGGAATCAACACCACCGGCTCGCCACGAGGGATGTTCTCTTCTCCAACCGTTCGAAACCGGTACCGCAGGAGCAATAGTCCTCTGCCCGCAAACCATAAGACATGAGGGAAGAACCGGATAAACGCGAAAAGTCCAAACAGCCCGGCCACCAGCGCCGTTGCGAGATAAAGCCTCCGAAACGGAACCTCCTCGGTCCGAGTCATGAGCGTTAAAAAAAGGCTGGTCGAGAACACAATAACGTTGACCAGCCAGTTGATCGTGGCCAGAACTCTCCCCCGCTCCGCGGGAAGGCTCTGTTCCTGAGGAAGCGCGGAAAGGGGCGTGGTGATGATTCCTCCAAAAAACGCCAAAAAAGCCACCGAGACCATCAGGACAGTGGGGCTATCTCCGAAAAAAGCCACCACACAGAGAAAAATCACGATCCCGAAAATCCCCAGTGGAATCAGGCCCATCTCGATCTTTTTCCCCGAAATTCGTCCCGCGGAAAATGCTCCCACACCGATCCCCACGGCCAGAATCA
Source organism: Bacteroidales bacterium (assembly GCA_007130555.1). Taxonomy (GTDB): domain Bacteria; phylum Bacteroidota; class Bacteroidia; order Bacteroidales; family ML635J-15; genus SLSH01. The sequence goes on along the minus strand of SLSH01000255.1, from coordinate 207 downwards.
CCGCCAACCAGTGGGCGTATCGATCCCCTCCCTGGATTATCGCCAGCGTCTGAATCACTACTCCAACGAACCAGAAGCAGAGTATCCCCAAGGTGGTAAACAGTAACAGCCTGTGATTTCGCAGGATTTTCAAGTTGGTGCCCACGCCGGAAAACGGGTTGAAACTGATGTGTCTTTCCGGATCATGAGCCGGTGAGAGGGCGGTTT
>SLSH01000152.1 GCA_007130555.1 Bacteroidales bacterium | reverse complement strand
TTGTTAATGATAATGATTTTGCAAGACTTATTGCAATTTTAAGACTTGCCGTACCTTATACAGGAATGATACTGACAGCACGCGAACCTGCTAAATTAAGAAACCAAATACTGCAATTCGGTGTTTCACAGATAGACGGAGGGACAAAACTTGAACTTGGAAGCTATGCAAAAGAAAGAAGCCTGAATGAAGAACAAAATCTTAACAAAGGTCAATTCCGTATAAACGATGAAAGGTCTCTGAATGAAATTATTGACGAACTATTAGAACAAAATATGTTACCTTCGTTTTGTACGGCTTGTTACAGATTAGGCAGAACAGGCGAACACTTTATGGAGTTTTCGGTACCCGGCTTTATTAAAAGGTATTGCACTCCAAACGCAATTCTCACTTTGGCAGAGTATCTCGTTGATTATGCCCATGAAAAAACAGCTGAAAAAGGATGGGAAATTATTGACAAAAACATTAATGAATTAAATGACACGAAGTTACAGGAGAAAATCAGAAGCAGGATTCTGAAAATAAAAAACGGAGAAAGAGATTTATATTTTTAAATTTGTAAAAAATAATGAAGACAAAAGATATAAAACCACATATAGGAATTTTCGGAAGGCGAAACAATGGTAAAAGTTCATTAATTAATGCATTATGCGGACATGATATAGCAATTGTATCAGATACGCCGGGAACAACTACTGATCCTGTAAAAAAATCAGTAGAAATTTTTGGAATAGGTCCCGCAATAATTGTTGATACAGCAGGAATTGACGATACCGGTGAACTCGGAAAAAAGAGAATTGAAAAATCAATGGAAGTAATTAAAACAGTTGATTTGGCAGTTTTGTTAATTGCAGATAACAATTTTGATAAATATGAAGAAAAGCTGATTGCAGAATTTAACAGGTTTGACCTTAATTTTATTGTAGTTCATAATAAGTCTGATATTGAGCCGATAAATAAAATAACAAAAGAAAAAATTAATAATCTTACTTCGGATTTTATTGAAATAAGCATTACTCAGAACAACGGAATTGCGGATTTAGTGGAATTATTAAAAAATAAAATGCCTGACAATGTATATTTAAATCCATCGCTATTTGCAGACATAGTAAAGCCAAAGGATTTTGTTCTGCTTGTTACTCCGATTGATTCCGAAGCTCCCGAAGGCAGAATGATTCTTCCTCAGGTAATGGCAATACGGGATACTTTGGATAAACATGGAGTTTGTATTCTGACTCGTGAAACAGAACTTGAGGATTTTATGAATAAAGGAATAAGACCGGATTTGGTAGTAACCGATAGTCAGGCATTTGATTATGTCGCAAAAATAATTCCCCGAGAAATTCCTCTTACTTCATTCAGTATCTTGTTTTCAAGACTTAAGGGAGATTTTCAGACATATTTAAACGGAACTTCTTATTTAAGCAAATTAAATGACGGAGACAATGTTTTAATACTGGAATCGTGTACTCATCATATTAGTTGTGAAGATATCGGCAGATACAAATTACCCGAGTGGATAAGTTCTTTTACCGGAAAAAAACTTAATTTTGATATTGTGGCAGGTTTGTCTAAAATTAAAGGAGAACCCGAAGATTATAGTATTGTAATACAATGTGGAAGCTGTGTAGTAACCCGCAAACAAGTTTTGAGCAGATTAAAACCGTTTATAGAGAAAAAGATTCCTGTAACTAATTATGGAATGACTATTGCTTATGTAAACGGAATATTCGACAGAGTTATTTCTCCGTTTAAAATTAAATAAATGATAAAGGAAATTTTACAAAAAGAAAAATTTACAAAACAGGATATTGTAAATTTGCTTAAAGCCGAAAGAGAAGATTTAGAAACTCTTTATCAAAAATCTTATGACATAAAAACTAAATATGTCGGAAACAATGTTTATTTAAGAGGCTTGATAGAATTATCAAATATTTGCGGTAAAAATTGCTTTTATTGCGGTATTCGTAAAGATAACAAAAATATTGAAAGATATAAATTGAATGATGATGAAGTGCTTAATGCAGCAAAATTCGCATATAAAAATTGTTATGGTTCAGTAGTAATACAAACGGGAGAATTGCAATCGGAAGTAAATACAAAACGAATTGAAAACTTATTGAAACAAATAAAAAAATTATCAAACAATAAGTTAGGAATTACTTTATCATGCGGAGAACAAAGCGAAGATGTTTACAGACGTTGGTATGAAGCAGGTGCTCACAGATATTTGCTGAGAATTGAAACATCAAATAAAGATTTATATGCCAAATTGCATCCTGATGATAAGTATCACAGTTGGGAGAAGAGATTAGATTGTTTGCGGCTGATAAAGAAAACAGGATATCAAACCGGTACGGGTGTGATGATAGGATTGCCTTTTCAGACATTTGAACATCTTGCAGATGACATCTTGTTTATGAGAGATTTTGATATAGATATGTGTGGTATGGGACCATATATTGAGCATGTAGATACGCCGTTGTATAATCATAATATAGAATTACTGCCCATTCAAGAACGGTTTAATCTAAGTTTGAAAATGCTTGCAATTTTGCGTATTGTTATGAAAGATATAAATATTGCTGCAACCACAGCACTTCAGGCAATAGATAAGACAGGCAGAGAAAAAGCAATAAAAATCGCTGCAAATATTCTGATGCCCAATATTACTCCCGGTTTATACAGAGATAAATATCAGCTTTATGCAAATAAACCATGTACCGATGAAAATGAGGAAGACTGCAAAAAGTGTATTGATATTCGCACCAAAATGGCAGGCAGTAATATCGTTTATAATGAATGGGGAGATTCTAAGCATTTTAAAAACAGATTAAATTTTCAAAATAAATAAGAATTTTTGCAGTAATATAAAATAATTATTGTTTCGGTTATCAGGTTTGTCTAATGCATAATGCGGGTTAAAGTAATAGAACCTCCTGAATTAATTGAAAAATTGAAGGAGAACTATGAAAAAGCATTA
>SLSH01000230.1 GCA_007130555.1 Bacteroidales bacterium | reverse complement strand
AGGTATTTTTTTGCAAATAAAAAAGACTGCCGTATGACAGTCTTTTTTATTTAATAATATTATAATCAAGAACTAGTAAATTAGATTGATTTTTTGCGTATTGACGTGGTCTCCGTCAACTACTCTAATAAAGTAAGTTCCTTGTGGATATACCGAAATATCAATAGCATTAAGAACATTTGCATTATCAATTTTATAGATTGTTTGTCCCATTATATTGATAATAGAAATACTTGTTCCTTCAGCATTTTCAATATTTAATATACCTGTAGTCGGGTTAGGATAAATATTAAGATTACTTAAAGAAGTGGTTTTTACAAAACTATAGTCAAATAAAGAAACTTCAATAGTTTTATCTTCACCTGCTACTGTAAATGTTTGATCGGTTAAATTATGACAACTGTCAGCAGTAGCCGAATAAGTATAATCTCCGTCTATTAATGTAATTGTAGCTATACCATCTATATTAGTAGTTAAATCACCTTGACCTGTAATTGAAATAGTAGCTCCTTGAATTTCTACCTCATCTTGATTTTTAACAATAAAAGTAACCAAACTTCCGCCTTCTTCTAATTCAACAAGAATATTTTTCTCTCCACCTGCAACGGTAAAACTTTGACCCAATAATGATAAATAACCGGCAGCTTCAACCGAATAAGTATAGCTTCCGTCAAATAAATCAATTGTAGCGATTCCGTCAATATCTGTTGTTAATGGATCTTCTCCTGTAATTGTAATAGTAGCATTTTGAATTGGATTTGTTCCGTCTGTTACTGTAAAAGTAATGGTATAAGTAGGAATTTTTTCCAGTATAATATCGATATTTTTTTCTTCACTGTTAACAGTAAAATTTAACCCTGTTTGAGAATAATATCCGTATGCCAGAACCGAATAGGTATAAGTTCCGTCAAATAAATCAATTGTGGCGATTCCGTCTATATCTGTAGTTAAATTATTTTGTCCAGTAATTGCTACTGTAGCATTTTGAATTGCATTTTCATTTATATCTTTAACAGTAAAAGTTACAGTATAAGCAGGTAGTTTTACCAAGGTAATATTAATATTTTTATCTTCATTGCCAACTGTAAAACTTAAATCCGTTTGAGGATAATATCCGTTTGCAGAAACAGAATAATTATAAGTATCATTTGATAAACTAATAGTTGCAACTCCCTGTGCATTAGTTGTTAAATTAGTAAATCCTTCTATGTCTATTACAGCACCCTGAATTCTGTTTTCTTCTTCATCTTCAACAGTAAAAGTAACCGTGTATGTATCGGCAGTGTTTAGACGGATGCACACGCCTGCAGCCCTTGTTCTGTACCAACCGTCTTCTTGAGTAAAAAACATATTTGTACCAAAAGCGCTGTAATTATTTGTTTCGTCTATTCCGATAAAGAAATTATCCATACCCATATAATAAATTTCTACAGCAGCTCTGATAGTTTTTCCGTTGTCACCATCATCAAAAATAACATTTGCAGGTCCTAATAGAGTTACGTTATTCCATTTGCCAAGGTCTTCTTCTTCAACGATAATTAAAGTAGAAGATACTATTTCCACATATGTTTCCATTAAAGGGTCGAAATGCATAATTTTTACCTGATAAGCCGTTTCTGGATCTGTATCAGAGTGAATAAAAACATCTACGGATTTTATTTCTGTTTCATAAAGAAATGTATAATTTGTTGCAATCATATCTCCATCATATCCGCCGGCAATGTAATTAGAGGGACCTAATCCTCCGGTTACTTCTTTCGCATCTCTTCCGAAAGTATATTCAGTAATATAGAAAAAAGCAGAATCAATATTATCTTCAGGATTTTCATCTTCAATTCCCTCTATATATACTTCATAAAATATAGTGTATTTGCCAATTACAGGATTTCCTATTACAAAATCCACTTCTATCATGTCAATGGTATCTCTTTCTGTAACAGCAATAGGCTCTCCTCCCATAGTTTCGTCAAATATCAGGTTATCAAGCGGGTCAAAAACTTTTATATTTAACATAGGAGTAACAGTTTCTTCCAGTCCGTTATTTTCGACAGCTACATTAAACCATGAAAAAGCAAATTCAGAGTCATATTGTGAAATCGGAATTTGTCCGTAATGCGAAGACACATGATACATCCATTCTTGTCCTTCTACCGTATAATCATAGTACTCGAAGAAATTCATTCTTGAGTCGGTAATTCTAATATCGTAATCAGGAGCTTCAATAAACCTTACATCGTCAATAAACCATGCGTAATCATAGTTTCCGATAAAGCGAAAACGAATTAAAACATTGTCCAAGCCTGTCAATTGCGGAAGAGTTCTGGAATAAACATAATCCGGAGGAGTTGCATTTGATGAATGTACTTCTACATCTGTTAATATTCTAATTTTTTCCCATGTGCCACCATCGTCAATACTGTATTCAAAAAACACAGAATCTTCCCATCTTGCATAATACGTATCAAATAATAATCTTGGAGTTCCGTCCATATTGCTGAAATTAATTGGATTTACATACTGAATCCACGAATCTTGAGGATCTCCGCCGGCACTTCCTTGATTATCCGAATTAAAAACAGCAAATCCATTATCAACTGTTGTTGACGCAAAAGTTTCCGGCATTCCGTAAACAGGAAAAAATCCTCCTGGTGCAGTTGCATAAGTTGTAATAATCCAAACCGAAGCATCGGATTCAGGGTCATAATCAATTATCCAATCAGTCGGATTTGAAAAATCATTATACCAGAAATAATCTTCTTTGTTTAAGTTTTGTTTAACTTCTTTTTTGTTTTGTACTTCTGTTATAGAAAAAGCATCTCTTTTAAGTTCAGCTTCTTTTAGGACTTCCTGACTAAATACGGAAATACAAAAACAAAACAAGATAAATGATAATAATGTAGTTTTTTTCATAATTTTAATTTTTAAAAAGTTTAAAATATATTTTATCATTAGCAAAATAACATAATTTTTCTGATTAAAAAAAATTT
>SLSH01000044.1 GCA_007130555.1 Bacteroidales bacterium | reverse complement strand
TTTAGTGAGCTTTTTTATTTATACCAACGAAAACACTTTTAAATTTGTCTATATAAATATAAATTTGTATATTGCAAATAAATTTAAATTTCAAAAACTTGTGTTTATGAGATGTAATTTTTCCTGTTTTGATTTTTGCAACACCCATTTTGTAAAGTCATCCCGCATAAATAAAGGCTTTCAAAGCTTTTATTGTTAATGTGCGAAAGATAGGAAACATAAAAAATGTAACCAAAAAAAAGGCACCGCCCGTCCGTCATTATGTCCTATGTGATGTGTCTGCAAAACTTCAGTTATTAATTAAACCCTCCCGTCTTATATACATCGGTTCTAGGATTTACACACATAATAGGAATTTTTTTGTATGATTCGAAATTTTGAGCCTTTTTAATATTTTTGGCATATTCAGAATACCTTGAACTCATTACCATTATAATATTGCTTTCTATAACATTTGCATAAGAATAAATTTCATCCGCAAAATTTTTGGATGAATCAAGTTTTTTTATTTCAAAATCAATGTTTGACTCTTCCAAGAATTTATTTGCAAATCTTATATTATTGCGGAGCATCTGTTTTTTATGACTATCTGTTTCTTCATGTGAAATAATATAAGCTTTGCATTTAAATAAATTATTCAAATACTTTACCCATTGAAATTTTACTCTGGATTTTGCATTAGAATCGAGAGGAATTACCACTTTATTGTATTCTCCGTAAATTACAGGACTTTGAACTAAAATAAACGGAATTTTCATGAATTTTTTAACAACTTTCATTGCTTTTTTGATAGTTTTTATTCCGTGAGTCCCCATTACTGAGATATAAGCATCAGTATTAACCCCGCATTTATAAATGGTTTTATATAAGTTTCCTTTCATTACTATGGGATTAACAGTAATATTATGTTTTTCCGAAAAGTTTTTTGCAATACTTTCAAGTTTTTCGAAAGCCTCATTATACATTGAATCTTTTTTGATAACATGTAACAAATTGATAGGAACATTTGTAACTTTCCTTATCATATAGGCATGTTCTAAAGCAAAATCTCCTACCTGTGTAAAGTCATGCGGAACCAATATACTTCTTTTATTTTCCATATTAAAAAATTTTATTTAACAATAGCTTTTACTTTTTAATAATCAGTACAATTATTATACGCCATAATCATAGAAACTGACTTAATTCCTATGAGTGCTATTATAATAATCTAATTCTAACTCATATAATATTAACGAAAAAACTGTAAAAGGTTGCTTATATTTATATATATTTTTCTTACATATTATCATTTATATCTTTTATTAAAATTTGAAGATGGGATTGATTCATAAATTTATTTTCCGATAACTGATAACATAAATTAAAAGGTTTATAGTCTGTTAACTTGTCATAAAAATGAGCGAAATTAAACCCGATAGCATCAATACATCTGTTATCTCCGGGATTTTGTATTACTTTAAGTTTCAGATGTTCATTATTTTTTCCCACTTTTCTGATGCTTCCGTTTTCGTATATTTGTTTTGAATAGAATGTCGGAGTCATATTTTCCGGACCAAACGGAGCAAATTGTTTTAAAATTCTGTAAAAAGAAGGAGTTATATCTTTTAATTCAAGCTCCATGTCAATATTAATAACAGGAGTGCGTAATTTTTCGGGGAGCGTTTCGCTTACGTATTTTTCAAATTTATCCTTAAACTTTTCTATATTTTCGGGTTTTAAAGACAGTCCTGCTGCATACATATGTCCACCGAAATGTTCCAATAAATCGCTGCAATGTTCAACAGCGGCATATAAGTTGTATCCGGGTATTGATCTTGCCGAACCTGTCAGCATACCATTTGATTTTGTTAAAACAATTGTGGGTTTGTAATATGATTCAATTAATCGTGAAGCAACTATTCCGATAACGCCTTTATGCCAGTCGGGAGAATAAACCACAGTTGATATTGCATTTTTTTGTGTTTCCGAAACATTGATCATTTCCAGAGCTTCATCTGTAATATCATGGTCTAATTCTTTGCGATTCGTATTAATTGAATTTATTTTAACAGCAATTTTTTCGGCATATTTTTTATCCTGACAAACCAACAGGTCAACTGATTTTCTTCCTGAATCAATACGCCCTGCGGCATTAATTCTCGGACCTATTTTAAAAACAATGTCATTTATTTGTATTTCTTTTTCCTGAAGTCCTGCAATATCAATAATTGATTTTAAGCCGTTACAGGGATTAGTGTTTAATTGTTGCAATCCGTAATAAGCTAAAATTCGGTTTTCTCCCGTAATCGGAACAATATCTGAACCTATGCTGACAACTACCAAATCAAGAAATTGCTTGAGGTTATCAAAACTGATTTTATTATAGCTTGAATAAGCCTGTAGTAATTTAAATGCTACCCCACAACCCGAAAGTTCTTTATAAGGATAATCACATTCCGCTTGTTTAGGGTCTAATACTGCAACCGCATCAGGAATTACTTCTCCGGGATTATGATGGTCGCAAATTATTATATCCAATCCTTTTTGTTTGGCATAATCTACTTTTTCAACGGCTTTAATACCACAATCAACCGATATTAAAAGAGTAAAATTATTGTCAATCGCATAATCCAGTCCTATATAAGAAATACCGTAACCTTCAGAATGTCTGTCAGGAACATAGTAATCAATATTCGGATAATATTTAATTAAAAAACTATATACCAATGCAATAGCAGTAGTACCGTCAACGTCATAATCTCCGTAAATCAAAATTTTTTCATTATTTTTAATAGCGGACGAAAGGCGTTCAACTGCTTTTTGCATGTCTTTCATTAAAAAAGGGTCATAAAGGTCATTTAATTCGGGGCGAAAAAAAATGCGGGACTGTTCATAAGTTTCAATTCCTCGCTGAACTAACAAATTGGCAATTTTTTTATCAATATTCAGAACTTTTGCTAAATCATGAACTTTATTAATGTCTGCAGATTCTTTTATTAACCAATGTTT
>SLSH01000003.1 GCA_007130555.1 Bacteroidales bacterium | reverse complement strand
CGGGGAGTTCGTAGACGGCCGATACTGGAGTTCCTCAGAGGAGTCTGCCGAGTTGGCTTGGGACCGGAACTTCGGTCAGAACGGGGATCCTAGCGATGTTTTCAAGGACACCACCCTACGGGTTCGTCCTGCGCGCGCGTTCTAGCAGCGGCGACCCCCGGCGAAGGGGCCGGCCGAAGACGCAGAGTGTTGAGTAAGGAGGGATGACCACGGCCGGTCGACAGGAGATCGCGGTACGGTCGGGACTCCTCGGCAAGCGAGGCCAGACTCCCGGTGTTCCGTGGTGGGAAGACGCGTTTCACGCGTGTCTGCGGGGTGATGATCCGAACCAAGGTACGCGGTACCGGCTACTGTGGCGGTGTCGGTCGGGAGCGTCGTGCATTTGGACTGCTCTATGGGTAACAACCGCGGCCCCGTCGGTCACCCGCATCTCCTGAGCGGCACATCCAGGATCAGGACAGATCACCGTCGCGCTTTGCCCCCGGTGAGGCAGCGACCGAAAGAGCTCGACCTCAACATCTCAGATGTCGCGCGGCAGGTACTCGCGTGTTCGAAGACCACGCGACGAGATCTGTCAGGTGAACGCTTTCGCTGAAGGCGTCGAAGCTCAGGTCCTGCAGCCTGAGCTCAGAATGTGCTTTCGAAGTGAGGTATATTGGTCTGCGTGTCGTGATGCAAGTGCCGTGGAACCAATGCAAGAGGCATACTGCGGCCGTGGCTGATCGGAGAGGCTTTCCACAGGGTGGTACCGACTAAGTGATGGCAAGGGGCTTCGCTTGACCAAACGTTCCTCGCGGCTGAAGGCGTTGCATCTTCTCTGTTGGGCCCTTGCCGGCGCGACGGTGAGCGCGCCCATCGCCTTTGGACAGAGTCGTATGCCTGCCGATGTCGGCAACTGGCTGCAGGTTGTCGGGCAGACTGGTCTCGGGTCCCGTAGCACGGCAAACGTAGCCTTCTTTGAGATTCCCGCCGACGAAACGGCCACGCTTCACTTCGCCATCCGGGATCCCGGTCTGAGCGGAACAAGCGAAGCTCCTAACGAAGGTACCGGCGACACCCATTTCTACCTGATCGGCGGGAGCGGTGCGCTGAGCCACCCGGACTCCAGACAACGGGAGTACTCCGGTGACGCTCTGGACGCCCGCCAAGGCGTGGAGTTGGGTTACATCCTGGGCGGGGGCTCAGCGGCAGGCGACGGCACAGGGTGGGTGTTTTTTGGCGGTGTTGACCCCAGCCAGGGCGAACAGATCGGTAACCGGTACTACTTCAAGGTTGTGGTAGTCGCGGCTGATGGGACCGATCAGAAAAACGCCTATCAGCTTGACGTGTCGACTGTTGATACCGGCGACCCGACCGGCATTGTAGATGCGCGTTCGTTTGCCTATTCCCTCACCCTGAACCTGACAGAGGGCGCGATTGGGACCGGCAAGACACACCGTATCCATCCCTTCGTTCCGGAAGGCGATGTCGGCCAGTACATCGTGTTCTCGAACTGGGATTTCGACGATGATTTCGTTGACACCACAACTACCGGATCTGCGGAAGACACCGCAGGCGTCTCTGTCGGTTCTCTGACTATTTCCAACAACAACGCGGTGGCAAATACGAGCTTCCAGATCCCCAGCGGCGAGGATAACGGCACGTGGCGTATGGAGACCGTATCCACCCACAATAGTGGAGGCACCACCTGGGTAGGACAGGTGTGGTTCTGGCGTTCCGCCGCTCAGGTGAACAACACGACGACCATAGACGGCGATGCCGACACCCTGTATCGTGCATATTCCGCCCCGTACCAGCCTGCGCCTCCGGATCACGTCGCGATGACCGTCCTTGACCGCTACGTGGAAACCTCCGGTGACGGCTCCCAAACAGGGCGAGTGCTGCTGCAGATCGTCGATGCGGATGGAACCCCCGTTCCGTACCGGCGTGATGTCCATGTTCGGTTCGCCGACCCTGCGTGGAGCGCGACCATTGAAGCGGTGAGCACCCTGGCTTCCGGGACGCTCGGGCAAGCGAGTATCACGGTTCGCACAAACGGCGACGGGCTCGCCTGGGTGGATATCGCAGACGGTGAAGCCGAAACCGTTACGGTCCTCGCCGAAACAGACGGTAACAACGACTCCGACAACCTGAGTAACGCGCAGCCGAATGAGCAGGGCCAGATCACGTTCTACCAGGCCGGCGCGAAGACCTGGACCGGGGATGTCGACTCGAACTGGTTTGACGACGCCAACTGGTTGCCCGCCGGAACCCCGAACGACACCGACGATGTCTTTGTTCCTGCCGGGGCTTCACCGATGCCGGTGATCGCTGCGGCTCCCGCCGCCTTCGCCGGCAGCATACGAGTCGAATCCGACGCGGTGCTGACGATGCAAGCGGGGAGCTCCCTCAGTGTGAGCGGGGACTGGACGAACGAGAGTGCCGGTGGTTTCGCCGCTGAGGGCGACAATGCCACTCGCAGTCGCGTCGTATTCACGGGCGCCGGTGCCGTTGACGCCGGCGGTTCCGCCTTTTTTGACATCGAGGTTGCCGCAGGTGCCAGTTTGGCCTTCACTTCCGGTTTGCCCGTTCAGGGCGACTGGATACGAAGCGGTGGAACCATCGACTTCCAGACGTCGTCCGCAGCGATAGAGTTCATCAATGCGGCGGTCGTCTCCGAAGTCTCGGGCACCAATAGATTTCACGACTTCATCGTCACCGCTCCCGGCAAGACCCTGAGGTTGGAGAACGGTAGAACCCAACGAATCGAGGGGGCTTTCACGATCGCCGGTAGTGCAGGTACCGACAACCTGATCCGCCTGTTGAGCACCAGCGAGGGCGCGGTGTGGACTATCGACAACCGAGGTAACGTCGAGTCGGTCAACTACGCGTTTGTGCAGGACAGTGCGGTGTTCACGAACGACATCACCGCAACAAACAGCCGGAATAACGGTAACAACGACACGACCAGCCCGGGGTGGATATTCACTCCGGCGACGATAACCTGGGATGCCGGAGCGGGGAGCG
>SLSH01000361.1 GCA_007130555.1 Bacteroidales bacterium | reverse complement strand
TATTGATAAACAAGGCAGTATATCTATCTGCAAATAAATTGATTATTATTTTTGCAGATTAATTTTTTTGTTAATATTTTTTTTGCCGTCAATTATTTTAATTAAATAAATTCCATCCGGATAATTTGATATGTCAATTCCGGTATTTTTATTTAAATTATTTATTCTTTTAACAATCTGTCCTGTCATATTTATTATTTCTACACTAACATTGTTAACATTATTGATATAAATAATTCCTTTGCTCGGATTTGGAAAAATCTCAATATCCTGATAATCTGTCTTTTTTACATACAATGGGTCTGTAACAAAAACACTAAAACTGCAACTTAATTCTTCTTCGCTACCTTCAAAAGTATAAGAATATGTTATTATATGTTCTCCGCTATCTGACAGTTCCGGGTAAAAATATCCGTCAACAACTCCTTCTCCCGAATATTGTCCTCCCATAGGGATTCCTCTATCAAGCAGAAATGCCTCTTCGTTTATTTCCACAAATATATCATCGGGACAAATAATATCATCAATACAAAAAGTAACAAAAGCACTGTCTTTAAATTCCTCATCATCTCCTTCAATGTCAAAAATTATTTCTCCCGTATCAATATTTGTAATTAATATGTGCCCTCTTGTTTCCGGGGTATAACTGCCTGCCATTCCGTCTCCGTATGAATCATAAATAGTAAAAGTGTAACATCCTTCTTTCAGGAGGCACCAGTTATAAATATAATGTTCCTGAATATAATCGGGATACGGTCCTCCCGAATAAATAATATTCTTTGTAGAATAATCAATAAGTTCCCATGTATTTTCGCTGCCCCAGGTATCTGTATATAAATCCAGTTCAAACAGTTGTGCCTGAAGTATTACGGAGAATTCAGCATTTGCGGAAATATTATTTGTATTTAAGTTTGTTCCTCCGTTTGGTTCTGAAATATTGTAGCTTATAGTATTGATTCCTTCCGGAAAATCGTTTTCAGGGAAACTAACAGTATCGGTTTGTCCGCTTTCTATATTACCTTCCCAAATAAATTCATAGTTTGTCTCATCATACTCATAACTACATTTCAGACTCATTAAAGGATAATTATCAAGATTTTTCACAATGATTTTAGGAATAAACTCAGACTGATTACAAATTATTGACTGAGGATTAATAATTTCATCAATACGTACATTTCCCGAATACACATTAACAAGTTTGCTTCTTTGATTATTACCGGGATATTCATCTTCCTGTTCATTTGGATTATCAGCATAGGCAGTAAAATTATATATGCCGTCATCAAGAGTGATTTCGGGAAAAATTATCGTTTCACTTTCAAATCTTTCAAGATTCCCCTCCCAATTAATCTCTACTGTATCTGCTTCATTATCAATGTAATATCCTACAACTGCTGTTTCCATGTTTATTTGTCCTAAATTAATAATTTCCACAGTAGGGTTAAAAGAAGCTTCCGAAATGTGTATAATTGACTGTGGTTCAATGATTGCTTTAAGCATAACATCATAATCGGAATCATTTGGAACAATCATTACACTTCCAATGTGTGGGGCTCTAAATTGTTTTGTAACGACAATATCTGCAATTGCCTCTGATGCTATAACATCAAATTCAAGGAAAGCTTTACCGTTTGTATCTGCAATTTTTGCATCAAATAATTCTCCCTCAATACTAATTGCAACATAGGCGTCAGGTTCTGTTGTTACCGTAATATTATTTGTTCCGACAAGAATTTGAGGAAGATATTCTGCATCTATTTGTGTTACTTCTCCTATATAAGGCATCACAGAGGGGTCTCCCAAAACATGATAAATTTCCCAGTAATATTTATCTCTGCTTGATGTACTTGCCATTACCTCCATATTTCCTTTAAAAATAATCTGGTAAGCGGTTGTGTACGGTTCTTCGTTATTATCATGGAATAAATGGTCATAAACAGCGGTAGTTGTTTCTTCATAAGTTGTATGTTCCTTTATATTACTTGTAATTCCGACGCTCCAGTAAAAGTCTTCATCCCACATAGTATTATTAGACCCTCCGATATGTACAACCGCACCTTTCTTATCCGCTCTTAAAATAGCTTCGCCAAAACATTCATTAACATTGAATTTATTTGGTTGACAACAATTACTGATTATAAAAAAGTACTTGTTTTCGTTTTGCAGATTGGGAATATCTGAAACGGTAAAATTAGGACCCGCCCAGCCATTTGAAGAACAGTGAGCCGTGTAATTCACAAACCCGACTCCGTTACTGATATCATTTATAATATCGTTTGCCTGTGAGCCCGATTCGGGGTATAAATATGTATGGTCAACAACTCCCTTATCTTCGTTAAAATAATAATTTGTTGCATAATTTATTTGACCGTTTGCATGGGAATAGCCGTAAGTGCCATCTGTACCTGCAACCAGTACGGATTTCACGATAAAATCAGTTTCGGGAAAAGTAAACTGCTCGTACATAAGAGTTTTCTCAATTTGCGGTATCAGTTGTTCAGTATTATTTGCAGAGAATCTTCCAAAATACATATCGGGAATATAGTCTCCATCACCGTCAAACTCGCAATAATACATGTCGGAAACATGAGCACCCCATGATGACGATATTTCAAAACTTGGCACTTGCTCAACATCCCCTACAAAAAGGGCATAGGTCGGAGCCGGATCATCAGCCGTACCTGCATCATACAGATTTTGTAAATATTCTTTTATCTCATCCGTTGTATTTCCTATTTCATCAGTATATGCCTCAATAATATAAAAGCCTTTTTTTGTTTTCCACTTGATAAATTCTTGTAATTCTTCTTCAAACATTCTGTCCGAAACTATTACATATTTAATCGGGTATTTTGTAATATCCCCTTTCGTCTGAGGAGCTCTGTAATTCCATAATCTTTTATATGCCGAATTAAATGAAGGAGAATATTTATCGGCTTTTTTTGTTTCTGTCAATAATAAATCCGCATTGTTAAATAATATTTCAACTTCTAAATTATTTCTAATC
>SLSH01000156.1 GCA_007130555.1 Bacteroidales bacterium | reverse complement strand
TAAAAAAAAAACTAAAAACTTATTATAAATTAAAAATTATTATTAGCTTTGCAGTCCGAATTTTATAAAATATAACACTTAAAATTTTTTAGTGATGGAATTAATGAAAATAGCAACGGAGCATGTAACTGTAAAAAACGAATTACCGCCGTTTAAAGCAGGCGATACAATTACGGTTAACTATAAGATAAAAGAAGGTAACAAAGAAAGAGTTCAGCCTTTCAGAGGAGTAGTAATTCAGCGTAAAGGCGATAAATTTTCAGGAACTTTTACGGTAAGAAAAATGTCCGGAACTTTTGGCGTTGAAAGGATTTTTCCCTTATCATCACCTTTTATTGAAAGTATTAAGGTAAATTCTTATGGCAGAGTTCGCAGAGCCAGAATATATTACATCAAAGCATTAACAGGAAAGAAAGCAAGAATAAAAGAAAAGAGATTTTAATATTTTTATTTCTCAAATAACAATATATAAAAAACACCCCGAAATAAATCTTACTTCGGGGTATTTTTTTATTAGACGGAATAATCCGTTAAAATTTTTTTATTCCGGGTGAATTGCCTCAACAGGACAAACCTCAACACATGCGTCACAATCAGTACAGGTTTCGGGATCAATTACATAAATATCTCCCTCACTTATTGCATCAACCGGACATTCATCAATGCAACTGCCACAAGCAGTACATTCATCATTAATTACATAAGCCATTTTTCTATAGTTTTAAATTAATAATTCTTAATAGTTAAATTAAAATACAAACATATATTAGTTTTTTTTATTTCCAAATGTTTTTTATCAATTTTAGATATTTTATAATGATTCTAAATAAGATTGTTTTAAATCGGAAATTTGACTATGATTAGTTTGTCCTATTAAAATAAATGTATTTTTTTTGTTCCTGATATTTTTTTTTATTTTTGTAGGAAAAAATTAAAGTTATTTATGATAAATAAAAATGGAATGAACTGTAACAAGTTGCGTAATTTTGTGTGTGTAATGATGGTTTTTTCTGTTAGTATAAGATGTTGGCGTTCATTGAAAAAGACAGAAACAGACGACAGAATAATTTGAGAATTTTGCTGATAATGAAGTAGTAAAAAAAAGGAAACTGCTCACGCAAAATTGGAGGATTACAATAAAAAAACATCAGCTTTATTACCGATAAATTAAAATTATCAGTATATTTGCCGATAAATTATTTTTTTATGAATTACTCTACTATTTCAGCCGATGTTATCTCTTATACTTCTTTATTGGAGGAAGAAAAGAGGGAGCTTGAAACGGGTATAAAAGAACTACTATCTGACTTGACAAATAAATATGAAAAATATTCATTTTACGGTAGGTTAGTTCAAGGTGATTATATTGAGTGTGCTTTAAAATCACCCAAATATGCTTTAAGGATAGCCCTTTTACTTAAAACCTATATCAAAACATTTGAATTTAACAAAAAAAAGGAAAAGAGGGTTCGTTTAAAATATTTCAATGAACATGGTATTAGACTTGCTGTTGCAATTGCTCCACTTGAAAAAATAGACCCTAAAAAAGGCATTATTGACGGGGAAGCAATTTACTTATCGGGAAGGGCAATAAAAAATCTTTCTTCCTCGGATAAGCAGAAAATAGTTATTAAAAACACCATGTTTTTTTGTTCACACGATAAAAAATTACAAGAGCAATTTGATACATTTTTTTCATTACTTGATACGATAATTGCAAAATGTTCAGCAAAACAAAGTGAGATTATATATTATAAATTGCTTGATTTAAGTGAAAAGGAAATATCGGAAAAACTTGATAAATATCAATCAACCATTAGTCAACATTCTACTGCAGCAGGTTGGCTCTCTATCGAAAAAGCAGTAATCTATTTTGAAAACACAATCCAATGATAGTCATACAATTAATTATCCTGCAATTTATAGCTCATTTGCTATCTGATTTTATACTCCAACCACAAAGCTGGTGCGATAAAAAAGATAAGAAGGTTTTTACCCCATATCTTTTCCATCATGGTGCTATTGTCTTAATTACCAGTTATATTTTATCTTTTGATTTTGGTTTTTGGAAAGCTGCTATTTTACTGACTGTAATTCATTTTATAATTGATGGTATAAAAAGCTACATAATTCAGAAAACAAAAATTAAGAACCTGTTTTTTACTGACCAGTTTTTGCACCTTATCACAATCATAGGTATTGTTTTGTTATATGATTGTACTTTTGGTATTCATTTCTTGTTTGAATTGGAAACTAAAACGTTAGCCATTATTGCAGGATTCTTACTTTGTACCAAGCCTACAAATATTATCATTAAATTTTTGTTTCGGGCTTTCTCAATTGAAACACCTGTTGAGAGTTCTGATAATGATGAAGAAAAAAGTCTTCCCAATGCAGGGAAACTTATTGGTATAACAGAACGTCTTCTTGCTTTAGCATTAATTCTTTTAGGTCAGTACGAAGCAGTTGGGCTCATTATCGCAGCTAAATCAATTCTAAGATTTAATGCAACCCAGAAAAGTGAATATGTTTTGGTCGGGACTCTTTTAAGTTTTGGTATTGCAACTTTTACAGGAATAGTAATCAATTTAATTAACGGTATTTAAGCCGATAAATGTACTTTATCGGTAAATTAACAGATAGATATTTACTGTCAGGCACATTGGCAAAACGTACTGAGTTAACGATATAGCACAAATTTGCCAAAGAAACCTCTATCCCGTTCCACGCCAACGTACAGACAGTAAGACGAAGCTGCAAAAATTAAGCACAAAATGACTGGAAAAATAAACAACGAAACGCCAACAAAGTGTAGCAGCAATAAGGGTTTAAGTGGTTAAATCAAACATTCTGCCCCGCATCGGCGATTGTGTCGACGGATAGGAACGAATCCCGCAAACCCGCTACAGTTGCTATAACAGAACCGTTCAATCATTCTTAATTATAATTTTGATAAACTAAGCCGGGAATTTTCATTGTTACATCAAAAACTTTTTAATAATATTTCTTTTG
>SLSH01000025.1 GCA_007130555.1 Bacteroidales bacterium | reverse complement strand
TTATATACATTTTTATTATAAATACGGACTCTGTCGCCGGGTAAACCAAAAACTCTGTTAGTTTTATTCCGAAGTTGACGAAAAGTTTTATCGGCATATACAACATCTTTATGAACGATAATGTCTCCGATATTTATGACTTTTTCGGGTTTTGGTAATAATATGTTTATTAGTCTGTTAGGATTTTGCACTTTTCTAACTAATGAGATTTTATTCCCGGATAAAGCCGTTTCGGTCTTAGTTATACTGAAAAAGTTGAAAAAAATTATAATAATTAAAAAAACAATTGTTATTATAAAATAATTTTTTTTCATTGATATTTTTTTTTATGTTAATGAATAAATCTTCCTATACGATTCCATCTGATACCGCCATATTCAATATTTCTTGAAAACCATATAAGCCAAGCTTTACCTACAACATGGTCATCGGGAACAAATCCCCATATTCTTGAATCTGCCGAGTTATGCCTGTGGTCGCCCATCAGCCAGTAATAATTCATTTTAAATGTATATGTGGTTTGTTTTTCTCCATTGATAAAGATGTCTTCATTAATTACTTCAAGATTATTATTTTCGTAATATCCTATTATACGTTCGTAAAGTGGCAGTATCTTCAAATTAAGTTCTATAGTTTCACCTGCTTTTGGTATCCACAGCGGTCCAAACCAATCGTTATTCCATGGATACATTTCGTTATGCGGAAAAACTCTGAAATCATATTCTCCTTTTTCCTGAGTATATCTGTTGACATAATTTATTAAAGTCATATTTTTAAATTTTTCCGCTGTTTCTACTGTAAGCGGATATAAATCGGGAAAATATCTTTTTATTTCATTTAATTCGCTTAAATAAATGTCATTTTCTTTAAGTATTCTTTCGGGAATAGCTGTTCCGTCAGTAACTACGCGGTGATGATATTGTCGTGTAGGAATATCTTTTTGTGTTTTTCCGTTAATAAAAATATCTCCATTTTTAATTTCCAATATATCTCCCGGTATTGCCACACACCTTTTTATATAATTTTCTCTTTTATCAACAGGTCTGATAGCAATATCAAAATTATCCCGAATTAATTGTCGGGCTCTTCTTTGATATTCTTCATCCGGTTCGATTTTAATCATATTTTGACGATTATTTCTATTGTTATTCAAATCTTCCATTTTTAAACGATATGCATAATCCCTGATAATCGTATAATAATCCCTTGCCTGATCCTGAACCACAACAGTATCGCCGGTAGGAAAATTAAATACAACAATATCATCTCTTTTTATTTGCCCCCATCCTCTTAATCTTTTATATTCGTTTTGAATCCATGTGGTAAAAGAGGGTGTTGATTCTGTAAGTGGTAATGTATGATGAACAAAAGGAAATGCAATGGGAGTATTGGGTACACGAGGTCCGTAAGCTACCTTACTTACAAAAAGATAATCTCCTGCCAGCAATGTCTTTTCCATAGAAGTTGTAGGAATTGTATATGCTTCAAAGAAAAATATTCTTATAAATGAAGCTGCAATTACTGCAAATATTAAAGCATCAACCCATTCAAGCGTCGTTTTGGCAAGCTTTGAATATTTTTTTCCTTTTTTCGGTTTCCAAAATGCCCATCTTACATATTTTGTAATGTAAATATCTGTTATCAGAAGCTGACCGATTAACCACCAGTAATTTCCTAACCATATTACCCACAATAAATAACAAATTGTTACTACTACAAACCATAAATATTTGTTTTTAAGCGACTTAAAAACTTTATTATTTTTTATTTTTTTATTTTCTTCAGGCATAATTTTAAATATTAAGTAAATCTTTCATTGTAAACACTCCTGTTTTATTTTTAATAAATTCTGCTGCAAGCATTGCACCTAATGTAAATCCTTTTCTGTTTTTAGCAGTATGTTCAATTTTTATATTATCAATTTCGTTTTCCCATTTTACGGTATGTTGTCCTATAATTTCTCCTTCTCTAACGGATTTAACAGCTAAAATATTGGCATCTTCTTTTTTTTCGTTTTTCCAATCCGTATATTTTGCATTTTGTTTTATAATATCATTTGCTATGGCAATTGCTGTTCCGCTGGGTTTATCAAGTTTATGAATATGATGTGTTTCTTCGATACTTGCATTATAATCGGGAAATGATTTTAATAATTCTGCTAATTTTCTATTGATTTCAAAAAGAATATTAACTCCAATGCTGAAATTCGGGGCATAAAAAAAAGCAGTATTATTTTTACTACATAAGTTTTTATATTTTTCAATATCCATGCTCCATCCTGTGGTTCCCGAAACCAGTCTTATTCCTGCATTTAAGCATAAATTAAAATTATTATCGGCAGAATCCGGCGAGGTAAATTCTATTGCAACATCACTGTTAAGGAATTGAGGGCTTTTAAATTTTTGTTCTTCACCGATTTCAATAATCTGAACGACTTTATGTCCCCGTTCATGAGCAATTTGTTCTAAAGCTCTGCCCATCTTGCCATATCCGATTAAAGTGATGTTCATGATTTATATTTTTGGGGTAAAAATACAATTTCTAATTAAATATTTGATATAATATGTATTATAATTTTATTTTTGATAGAAAAAATGCTCTTCCGTAGCTTTAAATTGAATAACGAGTAAGAATTCTAATCTTTCATACATCTGACCGCATACGCCATACCTTTATTTCCCAGGTTTTTGTATATTGTGGTTTTATTATAGTATATTGCTCTGTAATAAGCATCATTTGTTGTAACTTCTCCTCCTGTCCACCAGTGTGCCATATATCCGTCAGTTGAGAATCCATTTTGGGTATAATCACCGCGACCTGATGGAGGCGAGTTAAATCCGCTTGTATTAAAGGAAGGGTGATTTGTAATTGGAATTGTCTCTGGGGGATAGGCAGGTCCCCAAAGATAATAATATCCTGCAAGTTTACTCCCTTCATCTGTGCCTCTCCACTTATCAGTATCAAATACTTCGGCAGAAGACATTCCCAAATATACTTCCATTCTCATCCAGTCT
>SLSH01000140.1 GCA_007130555.1 Bacteroidales bacterium | reverse complement strand
TTTATTATTTATGATCACATATTTTTTTTTGGCAGAAATATTTGCAAATGACTTTTATATTAGTTTCGGTAACAAAACTGATACAGAGCAAAAAATATGCTTAAAAGCAAAATATGATGTGAAAATATATCACGGCAAAGGAGAAGCTTATTTTATTTTTGGTTTTTTTACAGGTCCCATTGCGGTTATATATTCGTTATTAAATAATGAAAATATAAGTGAACGAACAAAAGTTTTATCTAATAATAAAGATTTATTTACAAATCAGGTTTATATCAGTTGTTACACAAAAACTGCAGAAAGAAAATTATTAATTTCGACATTATTAGGCTGGTTAGCTTCTTCGTTATTTATTTCTGTTATAGTTTTTATATATAAGTATTTGATGTAAAGGTATTACTTTAAACCCGGATAAGCGGCTTTTTCTAGTTCTCCTACATTTCTGAATTTTACGGGGGGATTTAGATATTCCTCAATAAATTTATATGTTTTAAATCTGATTTCGCGGGCAAGTTTTGTATCAATTCTGTCGAAACCGTGTCCTCCCGGCAAGTTTTCATATATATCATATTCAAAATCTTTGCCTTCTGTTTTAAGAGCATCTATAAGTCTTATTACTTCGATTGCATAAACATCGTCATCATTGGTGTTTGTATGGATTAAAACGGGAGTTTTTAGTTTTCCTGTATTAAAAGCAGGAGAACGCCTCATGTATTCTTCTGGATTTTCCTGAATTGTTTGCCCGATATGATAATCTGCTGAAAAATATTCCTGATATTCTTCTCCTCTGTATTCAATTCTCATAATTAAATCAGAAACAGGTACGCCTGCAAAACCAACTTTGTAATTTTTCGGATATTCATATAAGCACATTAGCGAAATCAGTCCTCCATGGCTCCATCCGAATAATCCTACTCTGTTATCATCCACAAACGAATAATTTTCAATCATATATTTACGGCTTGCATCAGTATCGCCGATTTCTCTCCCGCCATAGTCAATTAGTTCAAAAAACTTTTTACCATATCCCGTACTGCCTCTGAATTCCGGTGCGACAACAATATATTCCTGAGCCATTAACTCTCTGATTATATGAGTGTAATATGTATTAAAATTTGAATGAACGCCTCCGTGAGGAAATACAATTAGCGGATATTTTTTTGATACATCAATGCTTTTCGGGATAAACACATAAGACCAGAATCTTACGGGATTTTCCGCTCCCACGGCATCAGGATCTTTTACATTTGCCGATGGCGGTCCGTAAATAAAAACCTTATCAACAATTGCAATATCTTCAAGTCTTTTAAACCATAAAACATCATCAATCATTTTCTCCAGAACATCAAATCTGTGACGATAATCCGCTACCTGTTGTTCAAGGTTTTTAAGTCTTTCTTCAGTTGAATCTTCTGACTGTGCAAATACAAAACATCCCCAGAAAACAAAAATCAGAACAATAAATTTTTTCATAATACACTTGTTTTAAAAATGAAAGCATAAAAATATATATTATTATGATAAAATGCAAAAATACTTAACATTTACGTGTATGGTTGTTTGGCGATTCCCCGCTGTTGCAAGACCCCGCTGTCGCAAGATGGTTGCTGAGGTATTCGAAGCATTGCATCTTGTGACAGAGAAGGGGTCTTCTATTATTTTATTTGTAAATTTTCAAGTTTAAAACTTAAATATTCTTTAACATATTTTTTACTTAAATAATTTTATTTCTTGTCCTCATGCCGGACGGACACTTACTTTTTTGAAATTGCAAAAAAGTAAGTGTCCGGCTCACACAATCCTTCTTCATCTTCTGCTGTAATAAAAATTTCAATAGGTTTGTAGGGATATGAGGACTTGTAGGTTGATTTGACGGCATTTTTTTCGGTGGGTCCAAACGCTCACTCGCCGCAAGATTATTGGCTGTAATTGTTACAAGGTAATTTGGGGTACTCTGCTTTTTAGTTTTTACAGTAATGTCTGCAGCAGGTGTAGCCTGAGAAATCGGAAATTTGGCTGTGCTTGTACAAGAAGTCATTTTTCTTTAAAATAATGCCTTCTTTTTTACTTTTATCATAAAGATTTCATTTTGATTTTATTAAAGGTAGGTTTTATCTTTAATAATGAAGTTATTGTATTATTTATTGCTGAGAAATCAGTTTCCCTGATTGAATGATTTTGTCATTATCAATCACTTTATAAAAATAAATTCCCGAAAGAAGATTACTTGTTTTGATTGTAGTTAATTGTTTGGTAATTGATGTATTTATTACTTCTGCTCCAAAAACATTATATATCCTCAATTCAGCTTTATTAATTTGCGATGCATTATTTATTATTATGGCAATGGATGTGCTGAAAGGATTTGGATAAATGTTAGTTTCATTCGTTAGCTGGCGAACAAAATCAATCGCTACTATATTTGAGTAAGAATATTTTTCGTCAAAATCAGTTTGCTTTAATCTGTAATATGAAACACAGGCAAAGGGTTCATTATCTTTTATTGAATAGTTTAAAAGAGCATTACTATTACCAGCTCCTTTAATAGTTGCTACAGTTTCGAAATTTATTGCATCCATGCTTTTTTCAATAGTGAAATAATCGTTATTTGCTTCGCTTAGTGTTGTCCATGTTATGTTAACAAAATCATTTCCTGGTATTGCATTGAAAGATAATAATCCAATAGGCAACGGAGTCATTTCTAGAATAGCCACATTATCATTATTTAATGAAATAGCTCCCGCAATTGACAATCCTCGTCCAAAAAGAGATGAGTTATCCAATAAACTGATAGCTCCGTTAGCAATTATAGTACCCATGAAAACAGAACCATCTCCTAACTCGAATGCTCCATTTATTTGCCAATATACATTGTATAAGGAGGCAGAATTAATCAAAGTAACATTTGAGAGTTTGCCTGTCGAAAAAGCACCATCTATCTGGAAAATAAATAAAGCATCAGGATCATCTTCCCCATCTAAAATTAAATCTCCATTTAATGTTGAAGCAGCTCCTATACTG
>SLSH01000144.1 GCA_007130555.1 Bacteroidales bacterium | reverse complement strand
GTCTTAAATTATTATTATTGGTGTTATCGTTAATCATTGTCCTTCAGGTTTTCCCTGATAATTTTTTTGCAAATATATTATTATTTTAATTGCATGGTATAAATAATAATTGATTTTTTATTTTACATTTTTAATCTCACGTTTTAGATTTATCCACATAAAAATATCGTGAAAAATCTTTGTATTATTGATTTCATTTAATACCTCGTGTCTTGCTCCCTCGTATAATTTATGTTCGACATCTTTTATTCCCGCTTCTTTAAATCGTTTTACGACAATTTCCACAGATTTTCCAAAATTACCGACAGGGTCATCCGTTCCTGCTAAAAGTAAAACGGGTAAATCTTTTGAAATTTTACGGATATTATAAATATTATTATTGTATATCAAACCTTTAAATAAGCTGTTATAAAACGAAGAAGAAAGTTTTCCTCCACAAAACGGGTCTTTTACATATTTATCCACCACTTCCCTGTTTGTTGACAGCCATTCGAAAGGCTTATCAAAAAATTTATGATAAGAGCCGAATATAAGATTATGAAATAATTTTGATTTGTATTTGTATCCGAAAATCAAACATTGTAATTTTGATATAAAGCGATATGGACAAATCTTATAAGCGGGAATATATCCGGGTCCTATTAATATTGCTCCTTTAACACTTGAGCTGTATTTTGTTAAAAAACTCATAGTAAGAAATGACCCCATGCTGTGTCCCAGTAAGTATATATCTTTTCCTGGTTGAATTTTCAAAGCAATATTATCATTAAGATTTTTTATATCGTCCACAATAACCGACCATGCGTTTTTATAATTCCATACCCCCATGTCATCGGTTGAATATGCAGTTCTGCCGTGTCCTCTGTGATCGTTAATATATACTGCAATACCTCTGTCGGTTAAAAACCTGGCAAATTCTTCGTATCTTAAAGAATGTTCTGCCATTCCATGAACTATTTGCAACACATATTCAACCTTATTGTCGTCAGGTAAGAACTCGTGAAAAAAAACTCTATGTCCGTCAGAAGCACGAAACCAATTCTCAACAACTTTCATTCAAAAAAATATTTAAACTCATTTAATTCATATTCTTCCGAAATACTTTGCATTTCATCCAGCAATATTTTATTAATAGGTACTCCTTTTTCTGTTCTTTTGCAAGATTCGATATATTCTTTTTCTCCTGCAGTATATATTCTTTCTGCTCCCGGCATTTTTTCGGAATTTCGCAATTCTCTTAATATATCTCCTGTAGTTTTTTGGAATTCATTTAACCCGACAAAATTTTCAATTTTAACTGCAATAAAGAAATGTCCTAATCTATAAGGGACTTTTTTTCCGTTTTCAAATCCTGTTAAAGCTTTCAAAAAGTTACCGGTTTGAAGAGCAGCCGATAGTATTTCCACAACTGTTGCATAACCGTATCCTTTATATCCTGCGGTGTCCTCTCCTATTCCGCCTAATGGTGTCAATGCAGCTCTTCCGCTTATAAGGTCTTCCAGAACTTCTGTTGCATTTGTTTTGGATTGACCGTTTTTATCTATTACCCAACCTTTTGGCAGTTCTTTACCGCTTTTTGCATAATATTCAAATTTACCTCTTTGACTGACAGCCGTAGCACAATCCAGGAAGAACGGAAATTCCTCATCGGTAGGCATCACGAAAGTTAAAGGATTTGTACCCAGCATATTTTCTACGCCAAAAGTCGGAGCAATTGACGGGCGGGCATTTGTGCCTGTAATACCTATCATGCCTGATTTTTCCGCCATTAGTCCATAATATCCCGCAATGCCGTAATGAGAACTGTTTCGCACAGTTGCCATTCCCATGCCATAAGTATTCGCTTTATCAATACACATCTGCATTGCTGTCTTAGATACTACGTGCCCCATACCGTTATTTGCATCCAATAATGCAGTTGTAGGACTTTCTTTTATAATATCTATTTTGGTAAGGGGATTTAATATTCCGTCTTTTATTCTGTCAAGATAAATAGGCTTTAATCTGTTTATACCGTGAGAATCTATTCCTAATTTATCGGCAGTAATAAGTACATCGGCAACTATTTTGGCATCGGATTCAGGTAACCCCGCCTTAACTAAAGCTGCAGTACAAAATTTTTCAAGCTCCTCTAATTTTATATATTTTTCCATTTTACTATTTTATGTTATTTAGAAATCCACATAATTTTATCTGCATCCCATTTATCTTTTGGTTGTTGTTCTCCGTCAGGATAACCTATTGAGATAACACTAAGCGGTATAATATTTTCAGGCAGTTCTAAAACTTTTATTAAATCTTCTGTTCTTTGCATACTTGGATAAACGCCAATCCACACAGCACCAAGTCCTATGGCTTCGACTGCCAGTAAAATATTCTGTGTTACCGCCGAACAATCCTGTACCCAGTATTCAGGACCGTCAATATTTACTTTTGATAAATCTCCGCAAACTACTATTGCAGCAGAAGCTTCATTTAACATTTGTCCGTATTGTAAATATTCAGTTAAATACTGTAATTTATTTTTATCATCAATTGCAATAAAATACCATGGCTGACGGTTACCTGCCGTAGGGGCTGCCATTCCGGCTTTAAGTAAAATTTCAAGTTGTTCTTTACTTACCTGTTCGTCCGTGTATTGTCTGACACTTTTACGATTATGAATTACTGTCAGCGCATCGGGAATATCAGATTCTGCGACCGAAACCAATTCTCCTTCATCCTGAACTTTTTCGGTTTCAACGTCATTACAAGATACAAAAAACACCAGACCGATTATCATAAAGCCTGAAATAAACAATGGCTTGAGGTTGTTAATAAGCATAAAATTCATTTTCTTCATAATTAATATTTTTAAAATTATTAAATAATTTGACGATATAAAAGTACAAAAATAAATACTATTTTTGGCAAAAAATAAAAATAAAGAGAGTTGTTAGACATAATAAGAAATAATATTAACTACATTATTGATTGGTTCTATAAACCTGTAAAAAAATATATTCCTGCCGTAACTTTCAGAT
>SLSH01000231.1 GCA_007130555.1 Bacteroidales bacterium | reverse complement strand
TTTATAATTAATTCCTCCTGATTTTCAGGAGGAGGCGAATTCCGAAAAGCCTTACGAGTAGGACTAACTAATTAAAACTAAAAACTATGAAAAATCAAGCAATTACTTTAGGAAAAATCGGGATATTATTACCTGTTGCCGTAATTATTCCGTTTATCGGTTCATTGGCAGGACTGGCATCACTTGTTTTATTACTGATTTCTTTTAATTATTTCTCGAAAGTTTATGAGAATCCTGCTATTTTTAATAAAATGCTTATCGGCACAATTATATCTATTGCCGGATGTATTATTGGTAGTATTATTATAGGTATTTCGGTAGGATTAGCAGCATTTTCTCTGTCGGCAAGCGGTACTGATGATATGGGAATTCAACAAATAATAAACCTGATTTTCGGAAGCGGTTTTACTATTCTGGGATTTATTATTATGGTTGCAGGATTTATTATCGGATACTATTTTGTATTTAAAGCTCTTAAAATTCTTGCCGAAAAAACCGGAGTCGGTCTTTTCAAAACTGCAGGATTATTATATTTTATCGGTGCTCTAACATC
Organism: Bacteroidales bacterium; assembly: GCA_007130555.1. Lineage (GTDB taxonomy): Bacteria > Bacteroidota > Bacteroidia > Bacteroidales > ML635J-15 > SLSH01. The sequence continues at coordinate 2,471 of SLSH01000231.1, read as the reverse complement.
TGTAATCTTTATAGGATTTTTGCTAATGCTTATCGGATGGATAATAAATATAATTGCATTTTTTACTGTTAAAGCCGAAAATTAACAGATATTAAATCTTAAAATAAACATAAAAAAATACGGGCATATTTTTTGAAGCCCGTATTTTTTTTACATTATATGCTCATCGTATCCCGCTGTCGCAATATGCTTGCTGAGGCATTCGAAACATTGCATTTTGTGACAGTAGAGAAAATCTGTGGTTTAATAACCTGTACCACAAGCGAAGCGACGGTACGGGATAATAAACAAACAAGATATCCGTTTTGGCGGGAAATTTGCCATTTTTGCAAATTTCATGACAAAACAAAAAAATCAAATATCTCCGTCCCCAATCCCTACTGCCGAAAAACCGCCGTCATTATAAATAGTTTGCATAGTAATCATTTTTGTATAATCCGAGAACAGCATTATACAAACATTCGCACAGGAATCAGCCGAAGCATTTCCTAATGGCGACACCTTATCGGAGTAGTTATAAAGAGCTTCAAATCCTTTTACAACACTTGTTGCACTTGTGGGAGTGGGAGACTGAGAAACGGCATTTATTCGTACTTTTTTAGATGTTCCGTAATAATACCCGAATTGCCTTACGATAGACTCCAACAAAGCTTTGGAATGTGTCATATCTCCGTATCCTGTTACATATTTTTCTGCAGCAATATACGAAAGTGTAATAACAGAACCGCCTTCGTTTATAATATCAAACTTTTTTGCGGCAGACAAAACCTTATGAAGTGATATTGCTGAAATATCCAGTGTTTTTTGAAAATACTCATAATTCATTTCCGGATAGGGAATATTTTTTCTCACATTAGGAGACATTCCTACCGAATGTAATATAAAATCAATTTTATCTTCAAAAATCTCTGATGATTCTTTCAATAATTTTTCGATATCGGTAACTTCGGAAATATCTGCACTTATAACTTTTGAGTTTGTCTTTTCGGCAAGTTTATAAATATCTCCTTTTCGCAATGCGATGGGGGAGTTGCTTAACACAAATTCTGCTCCTTCGTCGTGTGCTTTTTCGGCAACTTTCCATGCAATTGAATTTTCGTCCAATGCACCGAAAATTATTCCTTTTTTATTTTTCAGTAATTGATTTGACATATTTTTAAAAGAATAACTGTGTTTTAAAAACTACCATATTAAAAAAGTCATATTTATTTGCATCAGGAATCCATACAGGTCTGTATTCCCATTGCAATGTTGCTTTTGCAAAATGATCGGCAAAGTAATAATTTACACCTGAATTATAGTGTATATTGGCTTCCGGCATTGCATCAAAATTTCTGTAAGTAAACTGAATAAACGGCTGTATTTTATGTTCATTCTGTATTCTGAGGGGCAGAACATACCCTGATTCCAGATGCAGCGCGGTACCTGTTCCCTGCTGAAACTGGTTTAAAGCTCCCGCAAACGGGTTCATAACTCCGTAAGACAGTATATAATTTGGTCCGTAGTCAAAATAAAATGCTCCGAGATAAACACTTAAAGCTCCCAGTTCGCCAACAGGAGAATCATAAAAAATATCAGCACCGATATGCAGGCGGTCATTATAAGTTTCGGAAATATCATCAGGTGTAATTGAAATTGTAACTGTTGACTGAGGATGGTAATCAAAACCGAAACCAATATTCAAATATCTGCCGTTACCTAAGTACGAAGAGTTCTTAAACGGCATTTTGTAAGACTCTTTATCCCATAATTGCAATGTAAAATACCCTTTAAAAGAAGGATAAGTATTCGGCACTTCAAAAGTCTGTTGATTTATGTTGTCGGGATTGTACATAAACTTTGTATCGGCAATAAACGGTTTTGCCAGTGATAGTCTGAAGTCAAAAATTTTATATTGTCCCGACAGAAAAAAGCTCATTTGTCTGCCAAGTTGTTCGGTAGTTATAAGATTTGGAACTCCTATAACAATAGGGTCAACTCCCAGTGTTCGTGCACTGCTTGCCGATGCATAGCGAGATGTTCCGTTAAACATATTAAGACCATATCCAAAAGAAACATGATTTTTAATAATATCATAACTCATCCATGTATCATAAAAGAAAAATTCGGGTTTTTTCTGAGAGAAAGGTCCAATCAATACTTGCGGAGTTTGAGAATCCATTGCCAATAAAGAAAAAACCGTAAATCTGTCAAACATACCCATTATAGAGATATAGGTACGTCTTAAACTCATGTCGAAATCTTCTTTAATCGGTTCTCCGTGATAATCTGTAGTCCCCGGATTAAACTCCATATATCTCACCCATGCCTGTAAGCCGAAACCAAATTTTACAAATCTTTTTCCGTCATCATCAAGCTGATAGTACAAACCTCTTGCTAAACTTTCTTCTAATTTTTTCTCCTGAGAATATAAGGAAAAAACGAAAATTGTAAATACAAATAATAATAATAATTTTTTCATAACTAATAAT
>SLSH01000098.1 GCA_007130555.1 Bacteroidales bacterium | reverse complement strand
GTTACAATGCTTATGGGAGCTGCAATGGCTATCGGACAAAACGACCTGAAACGAATTCTGGCATATACTACAGTAAGTGCACTCGGAATAATGGTCTTCTTAATCGGAATGGGAGGGAAGTATGCAATTACTGCTGCTATTACTTTTTTGGCTGTTCATGCTCTTTACAAAGGAGGATTATTCCTTGTTGCAGGAGCAATAGACCACGAAACAGGTACAAGAGACGTGAGATACTTAAGCGGATTAAGAAAATATTTGCCATTTATTACAATTGCGGCAGTATTGGCTGCTCTGTCATATTCGGGAATCCCTCCGTTTTTCGGATTTATTGCTAAAGAATTAATTTACGAAGCGGCTGCAAATTATCATATTAATCCTGTATTGCTTACAAGTATAGCGGTTCTTACAAATATGTTTCTCGTTGCTACTGCAATAATGGTTGGAATAAAACCATTTTTCGGCAAATATACCGAAACACCAAAGCATCCTCACAGAGCTCCTGTAACTCTTTGGTCAGGTCCTATTATCCTTGGAACATTAGGTTTGATTTTTGGAGTGTTTCCTTTTTTAATGTCGAATAATTTAATAGGTCCCGGAGCATTTGCAATTAGTCTTGAAGAAGGGGCTAAACTTTCATTATGGCACGGTTTTAATTTTATTCTGTTATTAAGTCTTATAACATTACTGGGCGGAATAGGATTATACTTCCTTTCGTATGTTGTGAAAAAATATCAGAATATATTCGACAATATTGCAAAAGCCGGTCCTGAAGCTATATATAATATACTTTTTAAATGGTTTATACTTGTTGCTACAAAACAAACCAGATTCTTCCAAAGCGGAAATTTAAGAAACTATTTTTATTATATTTTAAGTGTTTTCATAGGATTAATAGTAATTACAATTATAAAATATCAAGTATTTGATTGGATTTCTATTGATATGAGCGATGTTTATTTTTACGAATTTCTGATTGTAATAATTATGCTTTTAGCTGTATTTTCGGCAATAATATCAAAAACCGTTTTAGGAGCAGTTGCCGCACTTGGTATTGTGGGTTTTGGAGTAGCATTGTTATTCGCTTTTTTAAGTGCTCCCGATCTAGCTCTAACTCAATTTTCAATAGAAACGCTTACTGTAATATTATTAGTACTTGTAGCATATAAAGTCCCAAAAATTGAAAAATTATCATCAAAAAAAATACGAATAAAAGATGCAATTATCTCAATTTCTTCAGGACTTGTTGTTACCGTTTTAATGCTTATAGTATTAAATAATCCTGCCGAAACCAGAATTAGTGATTATTTTCTTGAAAACTCTTACGTATTAGCTCACGGTAAAAATATCGTAAATGTAATTCTGGTCGATTTCAGAGCACTCGATACAATGGGCGAAATAACAGTGCTGGCTCTCGCCGCAATTGGTGTTTATACACTGCTGAAATTCAGATATAGTAAAAAAGTATAGAGAAATAATTTTATCCACACGCTTACGGCAAAATATCAAATTTTATGTTTTTTTGTAAAAAATCTTTCCAAAAACTATAAAATAATCACTATTGTCCGATAAAACTTTAGTGATTATTTTGTTATTCTTGATATATGCAGTCCCTACAGGACTATTTGTAAACGATACTTGCTTTTTGTTTTACCAATATTTCGTCCCTATCGGGACTGTCCCGTAGGGACAAAATATTGGTGGAGAGTGAATTAACAAGTTTTATTAAGTCCTGTAGGGACGATATATCATTTTTATCGGACAATAATGTAAAATAATCTAAAAAAGTCTTATCTTTGGAGTATAAAATGTATTAAACCATGAAGACAATAATCATTTTAATCACACTTGTAATTGCGACAGCTACTATTAGTTGCAAAAAAGATAAAGATACTCCAATAAAATATAAAGATATTACAACAATTTGCAAAAATCTTTTTGAGCATGGCAGTGCAGACACATCTTTGTTAAAAGGTAGATGGGAATTGGAATATTTTGCCAAAACTTTAGATGGAAAAGACTATAGACGGGAATATAACCCACCTTATACGTGTTATTTGTCTTTTAAAGATACAACATTTGGCGTTTCAGCAGGAAGAAGTATTGGCGGCAATTATTATGTAATTGAACAATCTAACGAAATTTCTTTTATACTAAAAGGTTTTAACGATGGTCCTTTCTTCATTGACCCCGAGCGTGAATATCTGATAGAAAAATATTCTAATTCAATAAAAAATTCTATCTGCTTTGTAATTATTGGTAATAACAAGTTAGTAATCTATTATAAAGAGGATGATGATAAAGATAATATTATGATTTTTGATAAAAAAAAATAAACCATGAAAACAATAATCATTCTAATCACAATTGTAATAGCGACAACTATCATTAGTTGCGAAAAATTATATAATACAATATGGGTGTATTATGATGAAACAAAATGTGCAAATTCATGGGGAACTAATGAAAATACTCTCGAAAACGAAAGAATAAAAGCTGTTGAAGAATATTTTGAAGATAAAGGTGTAAAAATATTTGCAGTTGAAATTACAAAAGATGGAACTCTTGAATTTTGTAGGGCTTGTCATTGCAGAACAGGCAACAGAATTAAATGCAAAATTAAAGAAAGTGATTTATCAAAAATGGAAAAAGAAGGTTTTTATCAATAATTTAAAAAATGTATAAAGTTATGAAAATTAATACCTCGCTTCCTTTAGATTTGAGGAATAGAAATATAATAGTATTCAGTCTTAAAACTCCAATATTACTCCGCAGTTTATAAATTGTACCATAGTAAAATTATATACAATTATTGCTACAAATAATATTAAGAATTTGCTACATACATTATATAAGAAATTGTACAATAAATGTTTAAATACTTGATATTAATAGATAAATTTGCAATAAAATATGAAAAAGTTATTAACAATCCGAAAAATATAATTACTTGAAAATTAAACTCATAAGATATCTTTTCTTAATAAAAAATAATTTTGTCAATATTTTTTTTCAAATTAATTTTTTT
>SLSH01000386.1 GCA_007130555.1 Bacteroidales bacterium | reverse complement strand
CTGAGTGTTTGGTCTTCCGACAGAAACGAATATATTTCCATGAGGAGTATTTTGAAGCATTTTTATTGTTCTGTTATCAGATGTGTAAAATAATTCTTTTGAATTAATAATATTATCCTCATCAATGGATTCATCTATTTTGTAGCGTTCAATAACCGAAGGTAGCCAGTGCGGATTTAAGGTAATATGTCAAATCGTCTTATAAAACCATTCCAAGTCTGCCATTCTGTCTGCTTATTGACCGTTTTTATAATTGGCAACTGATTTGTAAAATAATAATTGAACTATTAAAATAAAAAAAATGAATATAAATGATTTTACATTAAAAGCACAAAAAGTAATTCAGAAAGCAATGTTTATTGCTAATGAAGGAGGAAATCAGGCAGTTGAGCCGGGGCATTTGCTTCAGGCTGTGATTGATGAAGCCGAAAATGTATTTTCTTTTGTTCTTGCAAAACTTGAAATAAATAAGGATAATTTTCAGTCAACATTATCTAGTATAATTAATTCTTACCCAAAAGTAGAAGGCGGACAGGCTTATTTTTCAAAAGAATCCGAAGCTATATTCAGAGATGCTTCAAAATATAAAACGGAAATGGGAGATAAGTTTATTTCGGTTGAGCATATTATTATTGCTTTGTCCGGAGCTAAGGATGTTGCAGGAGATATGATGCGGGATGCAGGATTTAAGAAAGATTTGCTTAAAGAAATTATTAAAGACTTAAGAAAAGGTTCGACTATTAATTCCCAGTCTGCCGAAGAAACTTATGATGCTCTTAACAGATATGCCGTAAATCTTAACGAAAGGGCACAAAACGGTAAACTTGACCCCGTTATAGGTCGTGATGAAGAAATCAGAAGGGTTTTGCAGATTTTATCAAGACGAACAAAAAATAATCCGATACTTATTGGCGAAGCAGGGGTTGGTAAAACTGCAATTGCAGAAGGACTTGCTCACAGAATTATTAAAGGAGATGTTCCCGAAACTTTAAAATCAAAAACTATTTATTCGCTTGATATGGGATTGCTTATCGCAGGAGCTAAATATCAGGGAGAATTCGAAGAAAGACTTAAGGCTGTAGTTAAAGAAGTTGTGTCTGCAGATGGCGAAATTGTTCTGTTTATTGACGAAATCCATACTCTTGTCGGTGCAGGAAAAACACAGGGAGCAATGGATGCGGCAAATATACTTAAACCTGCTTTGGCAAGAGGAGAATTAAAAGCTATAGGTGCGACTACGCTTAACGAATATCAAAAACATTTTGAACAAGACAAAGCCCTTGAACGCAGATTCCAAAAAGTATTGATTGACGAGCCCGATGTACTAAGTGCTGTCTCTATTTTGAGAGGATTAAAAGAACGTTACGAAAATCATCATAAAGTCAGAATTCTTGATGAAGCAATTGTTGCATCGGTTGAATTATCGCACAGATATATTTCAGACAGATTTTTGCCCGACAAAGCAATTGACCTGATTGACGAAGCTGCTTCTAAATTACGCCTTGAAGTAAATTCCGTACCCGAAGAAATTGATGTGTTAAATCGTAAAGTACAGCAATTGGAAATTGAAAAAGAAGCTCTCAAACGTGAAAAAAATCATAAAAAAATCGAAAGTCTGCAAAAGCAGTTATCGGAACTAAACGACGAAAGAAACAGTTTAATGGCTAAATGGCAGGAAGAAAAAGAGCTTATTGAAAAAATTCAGACGGAAAAAGAGCAGATTGAAAATTATAAACTTCAGGCAGAACAAGCCGAAAGAAGCGGAGATTACGGCAAAGTTGCAGAATTCAGATATGGTAAGATTTCTGAAAGCGAAAGAATTATTGAAGAACTTAAGAAAAAACTGGATAAAATTCAAAGCGAAAAGGCTTTGGTTGATGAAGTTGTTGATGCCGAAGATATTGCAGATATTGTAAGTAAATGGACAGGTATTCCTGTTAGTAAAATGATATTAAGTGAAAGAGAGAAACTTACAAATCTCGAAAAACAACTTCATAAACGAATAATAGGGCAGAAGCAGGCGGTTATTTCCGTTTCGGATGCCGTGAGACGTTCCAGAGCAGGATTGCAGGATATGTCAAAACCAATAGGCTCATTTATTTTCCTCGGCTCAACAGGTGTCGGTAAAACCGAACTTGCTAAAGCTCTCGCTGAATTTCTTTTTGATGATGAAAATATGATGACTCGTATTGATATGAGTGAATATCAGGAAAAACATACTGTGTCAAGACTCGTAGGAGCTCCTCCGGGATATGTCGGATACGAAGAAGGAGGACAACTTACCGAAGCTGTGCGAAGAAAACCTTATTCGGTAATTTTACTTGATGAAATCGAAAAAGCTCATCCCGATATTTATAATGTTTTACTTCAAGTACTTGATGACGGAAGACTTACAGATAATAAAGGCAGAATAGTTAATTTTAAGAATACCATTGTTATTATGACTTCTAATATAGGTTCACACTTTATTCAGGAACAAATTAAATCTGAAAATTATAATGAAGAAGATACTAAACTTAAGGTGATGGAAGCTCTCGGAGCTCATGTAAGACCTGAATTTCTTAACAGAATTGATGATATCATTTTATTTAATCCGCTTGATAAAAAACAAATTGCGGATATAGTAAAATTACAGACCGATAAACTTATTGAAAAAGTTAAATCTGTAAAATACAATCTTAGTGTAACCGAAAAAGCAATTGAATTAATTGCAGAATTAGCTTATGATCCGAATTTCGGAGCAAGACCTGTTAAAAGATTTATTCAGAAAGAACTGGAAAACCGAATTGCAAAACTTATAATTGCAGGAGAAATAAAAGAAAATTCAGATATTAAGATTGATGTAGAGAATAACAAACTTGTTATCAAATAAAAAATATCAATTTATGTTAAGTAAAAACTTTGAAAAAGTTTTTAATAATAAAAATATATTAATAAATTTGTATCTTTTTTAATTAAAAGAAGATTATTTAATTATAATTATTAAAATTTAATGAATTTATTAAAAGTAGTTTTTATTACGATTT
>SLSH01000149.1 GCA_007130555.1 Bacteroidales bacterium | reverse complement strand
TTTCATTATGTTTTTTATGATAATATATTATTATGTAATTTTGCAATATGTTTTAAATGTAATTATGAGCAAGAAAAAATTTATCTGTATTATCTTTATAATTGTAACATTAAATGTTGCTGCATGGGAAAGACATTCGGACACTACTTTTTTGATTAGTATTAAAGGGGGAATGAGTGTTTCTAATGTAATAGGATTTGATGTGCTGGCAGATAATTATTTCGGGCAATATTACGAACTTATGTTTACATTTCATCCTAATCAGGAATACTCGTTTCATACGGGGTTTGGGTTTATTCAGAAAGGGTTTATTAATGATATTGAATATTACAACTGGCTTAATGAATCTATCGGATATCATCCTACAACATACAGGTTTAATTATTTTAATATACCTTTTACTTTTCAGTATAATCTTGGCAGGCAAAAGTTTAATGTTTATCTTACGGCGGGATTGAATATTAGTTTTTTACAAAATCAAAAAATATCTGCAGACTTGCCGGAAATAGTTGATGATATCGAAATAGAGCCATTTGAAATAAATTCGACGGAATTGTACAAAAAAGTTAATTTCGGATATCATGCCGGAGCAGGAATGGAGTATAAAATTTATCCTGCATTTTCGGTTTTTTTAGACGGCAGATACCATAAAGATTTTTTAAATATGTATCACAGGGATGTTGCAGGAAATTTAAAACACAAATCTTATTCTTTATGTATTGGGGTTAAAATCGGTATTCCTGTAAAATACAATGTTTATTACCGATAATTTTTTATTGTATGGAATTACGCCTGTAAATTTATTTGCAATACTCATTTATTAATCTGACTGCATCCCGGTATCCCAAATCTCTTGCTTTTCTTAAATCACTGCATGCATCGTCATTTGCTCTTCGTTCAAGTTTTGCTATCCCTCTTAGATAATATGCCCGGGCATTATCGGGATTTATTCTTAAAACTCTGTTACAATCAATAATTGCTTTTGTAAAACTTCCTGAATAATATAATGCAATTCCTCTATTAAGATAAGCTTCTTCATAATTGGAATTTAACATTACTGCCTTGTCAAAATCCTCAATTGCCTGATAATATCGTTTTATTTCGCTTCTTACAAGCCCCCTGTTATTATATGCAATGGCACAATAAGGATTTATTTCTATTGATTTATCGCAATCTTTTATTGCACCTTCTATATCATTAGAATTCTTTTTGGCAAGACATCTGTTGGTATAGGCATTTGCAAAATTTGTGTTTATTTCTATCGCTTTATTACAGTCTTCAATTGCCCCGTTGTAATCTTTAAGAAATATTTTTGCCAGTCCTCTTTCGTTGTATGCAATTGAAAAACGGCTATCAATACTTATTGCTTTATCAAGGTCGTTGATTGCTCCCCTGTAATCTTCCGTTTTTATTTTTGCACGACCTCTGTAAAAGTATCCGTAAGCACAATCAGGTTTAATTCGGATTCTGGTATTATAAATATCTATTGCAGAATTATAATCTCCTACTGCCTCTTTTTTAAATGCTTCGTATAGATAATCGTCTTCAGTTACCCTTATTTGTCCGCTACATAATAAAGTGCAAAACGAAAAAATAAAAATATATAATATTTTTTGCATATTTTAACAATTATGTTTACAAATATACAATTTTTTTTGATAAATCAAAGCATTTTTAATAAAATTTAGTTGAATAATTTAGTTGAATATTTATTTTTAATATTAATAATGTTTGTTTATTAAACTTGCGAAAATTAAATATCTTATTTAACTTTGACGGAAAAAAATAATAGTTTAATAAAATTAATAAATATCATGGATACAAAAAATAAAGGATTCAACACAAAACTTATTCATTCGGGCGACTATGAAGATTGTTTTGGAAGTGTGGTAACACCGATTTATCAGACATCAACTTTTAAATTTAAAGATGCCGGACATGGTGGAGATTGTTTTTCAGGTAAAAGCGATGATTATATTTATACCAGAATGGGTAATCCTACCATCAATTCTCTGGAATGTAAAATTGCAGACCTTGAGAATGGTTACAGAGGTATTGCCTTTTCAAGCGGAATGGCTGCCGTATCAACGGTTTATATGGCTGTTCTCTCGCAGGGTGCTCATGTTTTAAGTACCGATGCAGTTTACGGACCAAGCAGAGCGGTTCTGGAAAGAGATTTTTCACGCTTCGGTGTAGAATACAGTTTTGTTGATACATCAAAAATTGAATTGGTAGAAAAAGCAATTAAACCTAATACAAAACTGATATATCTCGAAACTCCGACAAATCCCACAATTATGCTTACCGATATTCGTAAAATTGCTGATATTGCAAAAAAATACGGAATTTTGGTTTGTGTTGACAATACCTTTTCCACTCCGTATTTACAAAAACCTTTGGACTTGGGAGCGGATATTGTTTTACATTCAATTACAAAGTTTATTAATGGTCATGCCGATATTGTAGGCGGTGTAGTTGTTGCAAAAGATAAAGATGTTTATGATAATCTCCGCAAAACTATGACATTTATGGGCGGAAACATGGACCCGCATCAGGCATATATGGTAAACCGCGGTGTAAAAACACTTTCTTTGAGAATGGAAAGATCCGGAAAATCTGCACAAAAAATTGCAGAATATCTCGAAAAACATCCAAAGGTAGAATGGGTAAGATATCCTGGTCTTAAATCGCATCCGCATTACGAACTTGCAAAAAAACAAATGACAGGGTTCGGCTCTATGATTAGCTTTGAACTTAAAGGAGGATTTAAAGCGGGTGAAATTCTTATGAATAATGTAAAAGTAGCTGCACTTGCAGTATCACTAGGAGGAGTGGAGTCTCTGATACAACACCCTGCCTCAATGACTCATGCAGGAGTATCAAAAGAAGCCAGAAACAATGCCGGAATTTCAGACGGTCTTGTAAGATATGCTGTAGGAATAGAAGATGTTGAAGACCTTATTGATGACATGGAAAATGCTTTGAGGAAAATATAGGATACGATTATCTTTTTACAAAGTCTTTTT
>SLSH01000279.1 GCA_007130555.1 Bacteroidales bacterium | reverse complement strand
TCTCCAAATTCATCTTCTTCCCTGATTGTTTCAAAATATGCTAATAAAGAATCCCTTAAAGTTGTATCTTGAGGCAGCGGAATTCTATACCAATTAGTAATATCCGAAGGATCTAATTCATAAACAGGATATCTTCTGGAATAATCCGGTGTTTCATCTTCAAGTAATCTTCCCGTTAAATCATATTCGTGCCCCAAAACTCCGATATAATAAACAAGGAATAAGAAATTCACACGCTGTCTTGGAGGTTGCATATCAGAGGGGAAAGTAATTCTTGTAATAGGGAAATACAATGGATGATTAATTTTCTCCGTCATTTCAATTACCCGTAGAATTTTTTTAGAGTACATTGCATCAGCCTCCCTAATATATTGATACGGGATATACTCTCTTTGCGGGACACTTTCTCTTATATAAGCCCCATCTAATACCTGAGACATTCCTGTTAAGGATAGTAAGAAAAGCACGAAAAACGAAAAACATTTACTATAAGTTTTCATATTATCTTAATATTACGTTTATACCTTGAGTTTGTCTGACTCCTGAAGGTCCTTCTACAAAAATATTTGAAAAACTAAGAGCCTGTCCTGCACCCATTCTGTTAATTTGGTCAAGAACCTCTGGCGAGAATCTGCTTCCATTAACAGTTGCTCTATTAGTAACGCCTCTTACCGAATAAAGGAAGTCAAATCTTGTTACAGTATAACTAACTCCTTCGAATGGAAAAAAGTCGGATTCAAGTCTTGCACCGAGAAACGGATTTGCAGTAACCGCAGCTCTTGGTACTGTGGCACCATCTCTGTATGCTCCACCTAATAATATTGAAGGAGGGGGAACATTCAAAATCCTGAATTCTTGTCCTCCCAAGTTTCTAACTCCGTCTTCGGTTACTACCGAGACATTAACTCTTACTGCGTCAGCAGTAACAGATTGCGGGACAGAGACCATATATGCTCGTCCCACCCTTCTAATTCTTGCTCCACCTGAAATACTAACACGCACATTTTCTTGCGGATATCCCGACACAGCTACATCGGTAGGATTATCCAATCCGCGATAAAATACAGCACAATTAGTTGCAGAAACAGTAAATCCTGCGTCTCCAACCGTATAATTACCTATAAAAGGATAATATTCGGCACCTCTTCTTGTTTGATACATAATCAATCCACCATATTCATTATCTCCTACTGAAGCAGCAGAAGCTGTATATCTTGCGTAGCCTTCTCTTGATTGAATTGTATCATAATTTTGAAGCGGATTGCCATCTAATAATTTATATATAGTATCTCCTGCTTCATTTAATTCTGTTTTCCAATATGGAGGTTGATTTCTAATATATACCAAAGGATCCATCGTACTATCTCTGGCTCCCAAGAAAATATTTGCTCTGTATTCTCCGCCTCTGATAACAAAACCTTGCGAAGAGCTTACAAGTCCTTCTAACGAAGTAATTCTAATATCAACACCTCCTTCAATTCCCATTATTAAATAATTTAAAATGTCTCCTTCGACATTTTTCACATCTGTTTCAATTTTTGTAAGCATCGAAATTGTTGCCATCAATGGTATTCCCGATCCAGACACTTTAGAATGCCAAGGCATTGTTGTACCATCCGGGGTTATTATATCTTCTGTACTAAAAGAGCTATAAATACTTTCATAAATAGGAGAACCTTTGTCTTCTTCATTTATATATCCTAAAACAAATTCCCTGTACTCATTAATCCAATTAATAAGAGTATCTCCATAACCTCTTCCCATTTCTCCCATAACTGAATAAGGTGTAGTGATATCATTAATTTTATTAATATCATCATAACTATTATATTCAAAGTTCTCAAGTCTTTCTCTATTAGACTCGGCAATAAGAATTCGTTTTAGTCTTTCTATTCTATCAATAGCCTCATTTGTTTTACGTTCTAATTCCTTTGCTTGTTCATTTAGAGCTTCGTACTCAATATCTGTAGCAGACTGAGTTGCTATTGCACGATATAACTCCTGATTCTTTTCCGATAAAATATATTTTGTTTCAGAAAGACTCTTATCAATTTCTATAAAAGCATAAAGAACTTTATCTGAAACGTTAATTGCGAGCATTGCTGTTAAAAACAAATACATCATTCCAATTAACTTTTGTCGGGGGGTTTGTGGACAATTTGCTCCAGCCATAATATTTTAATTTTTTAAATTCAACAATCACATAAATAATTTCACGTTAGTCTTGCTTAAAATTCATAGCCGACAACATATTTCCATAAACAGTATTCATAGCAGATAAATTATGACTTAATTTAGATATCTCCTCACGAAAACGTTTAGTATCTTCAGCAGAATTTCTTAGGTTATCCATAACATCATCTAATCCACCATAAAGGTTTTTAGATGCTTCAATTTGCTCATTTGCACCTTGTAATTGAAGTTCATAAACCGCATTTAAAGCAGTTAAATTTTTATTCATTAAATTTAGCTGATCATTATATGATCTTCCTGATTCCGTTGATTTTTCAAGTTCAAAATTCATGGATTCTATTAGTTTCCCGTAAGAAGAGGCTAATTGTTCGCCGGAAGTTCCTGCTACTTCTGCCGATTTTTCATAAGTTGTTGCAAGTCTTTCTGCTGAACTATTTATTTTTTGGGCAGAATTATTATAAGCATCGGAAAAAGCACTAACTTTTTCGGATGCTTTTTCGAAATTTTCAACATAATTATTGGTTGCAGCTGTAACATTCGAAATATCTTGCAACTTTTCAGTAGTTGTATTTAGATTATTTAATCCTCTGCCAAGTTTGTCGAAAAGTTCCGGAGTAATCTCAGCGCTTTCTATCATTGCATCGAATTTTTCCAGAGCCGTTTTCTTTGAACTAATTTCAGTTTTCTTTTCATTTATTGTTCTGTCTTCTTCTACTCCTGCTAATTCCGGATAAACAAGACCCCAGTCCACCTCTTCGTGTGGAGGTTCGAATGCAGACATAAAGAAAATAAAAGCCTCTGTTGATAATCCAACAACTAACATAATACTGGCTC
>SLSH01000188.1 GCA_007130555.1 Bacteroidales bacterium | reverse complement strand
GAAGCAGCGGTCCGAATCGGGTGCCGGTGGCCTTCGTGCATCCGCCTCCTGTTCGAACCGCCTCGGGGCGGCACTCCCGCTGTACGCAGACCTCGCCGACCGGGCAATCGGCGTCCTCGTCACACCCCGGCGGGATCACAAACGGCGGGCGGCATCCGCCGCAGTGCTCCGCGCAGTGACTGACGCAGTGAAAATCCCACATTCTGGTGCAGCACCACGGTCGGGCCTCACAGACACACGCCTCACAGCTACATCCATCGCACCCGGGTGTTTCGGTGGGGAAGCAACCGGGAGCCAGCTCGGTACAGACTCCATCCCAGCACGCCTCGGTGGGCTGGCAGTCATCGCAACCCACCCCGCACCGGTCATCGCCGTCGCCCGTGCCGCCCAAGTCGCAGTACGGCATGCACCAGAACATTCCGAACCCGGAGTCAAATTCCACGCAGACGAACCCGGGCGGGCAAGGTCGCGACAAACATTCGTAACGCGTGCAGACTCTTGAGCTACGATCCCAGATGACTTTGCTGCAAGAATAGCCATGACAGTCGAGCGCGGAAACACAAGGGGTGCCAACGTGTGCGAGTTCCCGGCACTCGAAGTCTTCGCAGCCGAAGCCTTCCTCCCGGCAGCGGCCGCAGGTCCTGCCGCAGCCATCGTCGCCGCACTCCTTGCCGTCGCAGTCGCGGGTGCAGTTGCACTCCCCCGGGAGCAGCTCCTCTTCGGAGTATCCCCAGCACAGCGCCACACAATCGTTGTCGAACTGTATCTCATCCCCCGACCCCGGAATCCCGTCGGGGTCCACGCACACCGGCCAGTAGACCCGCCTGGAGCAGTGGTCGGCGCAGGGCTCACAGATGTTCGCTCCACCCCCCACACCCACACGGCAGGTATACCCGACATCGCATTCCCCGCAACTCCCCCCGCAGCCGTCATGGCCGCACTCGCGGCGAGCACAGTCCGGCACACAGGGCACGCACACGCCGTTGCGCCAGTCGCACGTCTCCCCCGGAGGGCAAGTGCCGCAGCTCCCATCGCAGCCGTCATGGCCGCACTCCCGGCCGCTGCAGTCGGGCGTGCACTCCACGCACGTGCCGAACATGCAGATCTCGATCCCCTCGCACATCCCGCAGGACATTCCGCAAACGGGATCTGGCCCGCACTCCATGCCCTGACAGTCAGGAGTGCACTTCTCCCCGTGAAACGCGCCGGACGGGCTTTCGTCCGGCACACCATCCTCTGCCGCAAGGGCTTCGCCCATCCAGAGCGCTCCCAACGCAAGAGCCGTCACGAGGTTTCGTGTGATGTGCCACCTCTTCACTGACCGTAGCATCTTCCTACCTCCGCGTCGCTACCGCACTTTGGTCTATCCTCAATAATAGGCCCAGATGACATTGTATCTTGGATAATTGGCCGTGTTCGTATAGACATGCCGCGCTGATAACGTGCTACCGTGCTTCCAGAACGTCGCACCATAGGCTGATTCGCGACCGAGCTTCATCGAGCGTGTGAACCATGCCGCGTAGATATCTTGGACCGGCTCATTGAAATCTTGTAGAATCGAGGTGAAGAGTTCATTCGAATTGTCGTCCTTCCACACGAGGTAGAGATATCTGTTTCCCGCCGCGAATGCCGAATCGCGAATCTCCGCACCCATAACACTCCCAGAGTCGGTCTTGTGGGAGGGATGGGTGCTGGGAACAAAACGATAGTCGCCAAAGGGAACGCAGTCATTGGCATTCATCCTGGCGACATTGATATGTTGAAAATTATTGCCTCCAAACGGCCATGCGCTCACAATGTACAGGTATTCCGTGTTGAGGTTCGTCGTCCCGTTGATTCCCGCGCCCGCCGCCGCTGCCAGGCCCGGCAGCCCAAACCAGCCAACACACTTCTGGTAGTTGTTTGCCGAGAACTCGTGCCAGCGCGATTGGGCATGCGTGCATCCAAAGGAAGAGTGAGAGCACTTTGCTACATGGATACAGCCTGATCCTGCCCTCGTGAACACGACGTAAAGGTAGCCATTGAAGACAACTGCATCGAAGGCGCCCTTACTGGTGATGTCAAGCGAAGCCCCGATGTCGTAGGTCCCGTACCATTGTCCGGCCGGGTTTACGTATTGGAACTTGATGTGATCATTTGACCGGTCCCGCCAGAAGACGTGGAGTCGGTTGTTGTAGATCGCCAGTGCAGGGGTGTCCTCAGTGTTCGCCGCAATAATTCGGGTGACCCATGATGTTCCGTTGTGGTAGCGGACATGAAGGTTATGGGACGACTGGTCCTTGATCGCGAAGAACTGTTTTATGCTACTCTGCTGCCAAGCGAAGAACGATGCAGCCCGCGGCGTTCTGTTCGTGGCCCCGGCCGGTGTGGCGAAATTCGCACCTCTGTAGCCAACCGCGCCAAGCGCCGAACGAACCTCGGCGAGCTTTCCTTGGTCAAACCCCGCGGCCGCCAGAAGGCCGGCGAAGTCGTATTGGGTGCTATTGGGGTTGAGGTTTATCATCGCATCGTAGATGATGTCGATGGTGAGGTCGAGCTCCAATCCGGCAAATGTCACGCCGATGTCCTCGTCGTTCCCGTCATCGTCGAAGGTGCCAGGGCCCTCGGACAGGATGCGCGCGAAACGCAGCCAAATTGCCCTGTTGTTATAGTTGCATGAAAACAGGCTGCACTCCCAATCCTCTAGATGGTCTTGTTTCGCACACCGGTAATATGGTGGACAATGCTCGAAGTCGCATGGACCCGAGCAGGGGATACCCGACCAGATTGTCGTTTCGTCAGCGCATGGCATCCAATCGTATCGACTCCTCTGCGCATACGGAAGATTGGCACGTGGGTTTAAGAACGTACCACATGGGGAGGGCGACAACCCGGAGGTCAAATCCCGCCATGGGGTAGTGCGCCATCCCCAGCCGTCCTCCCAGTGGGCATCTGGAAGCTTGTTTCGCGCAAAGAGGCCTCCAATCAACTGAACAAGTGACTCCCTCATGCAGTCATCGTGGGGAAGGCGTCCAGAGCTGCTATTTT
>SLSH01000210.1 GCA_007130555.1 Bacteroidales bacterium | reverse complement strand
TTGAGAACCTTATGCCTTTAAAAACTCATCTATAAATCTCATTTTATGAGATTTAGACATTCCATTATGACAACGTAATTTTTTCTTTAAATCAGAAAAATGTCCATCAATAGCATTTGTAATGTTGCTTGTTATTTTTAGAGTTTTTTATCCTGAAATTTGTCTATTAAGCCACAAATTATAAACTTTATCTTTTATTTATTCTTCATCTTCAGGGAATAGTATTACCTTATAATAATTGTTTTTATCAAAATATCTTTTTGCAGCTGTTTTCATGGAATCTTTGTTAATACCTCTAATCAAATTTTCATAATTTTCAAACTCTTCCTGAGTTATTCCGCTTTCCATTAATCCTATCAGGAGATTCTTCCAATAGCTATTTTCACGAAGATTTGTTTCAAATTCTCTCCTTTGTTTTTCAATTTCTGTCCTTATATCTTCATCAGAAATACCATCAGCTTTAAAACCTTCAATTATTGCATAAATTTTTTCAGTTAATTCTTCTTGTCTTTCAGGATCAGATGTGAAGAAAATAGTTATGCTGTACGAGGGTTCAGGATATTGATTAATACGGGGATAAGCTCCGATTGTATAAACACCGCTTTCTTTTTCACGGATTTCTTTTAAAAGTTTTGATGAAAGAATACTACTTATAGCTCTAACTTCTAATCTGTTAATGGCATTATATTCTAATTCCCCATGGAAATTAATAACCACCATACACTGATTATCTGTTCCTCTTTTTACTATTTTTTCGACTACTCCTTTTGGTGGATTTATTTCAAGATTTCTAAAAGTTTCTTTTCTTTCAACCAGAGGCAATGAGCCTAAATATGTTTCAATTAATTTTCGGTTTTCTCTTCCTGTATCAATATTTCCTATAAAATAAAACACAAAATTACCAGGTGCACCGAATCTTTGATTAAATATATATCTGGTTCTTCTGTAATCAGCTTCTTCTAATAATTCTGCCGATATAGGCCTGTTTCGGTGATGATAATTTCCCGAAATAACTCTGATTGTATCTTGCCATGCAGAACGAGGATCCCTTGCGGAATTTTCTAATATGCCTTTTTCCCTATTAATCCAGGAATTAAAAGCTGTTTGAGTTAATCTTGGTTGAACAAAAGATAAATGAACAAGTTTTAAAAGAGTTTCTAAATCATCCACAGAGCAAGAGCCCCTTAGACCTTGAGATGTTTCACTAATATATGGTCTTATGTTTGCGACAGTTCCTGCAAGTTTTCTTTGCAGTTGAATTTTATTAAAATTTCCTAACCCGCTTTCATTGGCAATTCTGGCTGCAATTCTGCTGTTAATATCATCCTCATCATCATAAAGGGAATATCCTCCAAAACTTTTTGCTTCAAACAAAATCTGGTCATCATCAAAATCTGTTTTTTTAATAACAACTTTAATTCCATTTTTTAATGTCCATACTTCGTAATCTAAATCACGGTTTCTTTCTCTGCTTTTTCTTCTGACTCTTTCAGGAATATTTGCAATTAATGGTTCTTCCGAAACTTCATAAGCATAAGGTTCTACTGTTTGATCATTTGCTTCTTTATAGATTTTTAAAATCTCGTCTTCATCAGGAATAACAATGTCCTCTTTTTCAGGAGCTATTACCACTATCACAGCATTTTCATCAGTAACCAATCCTTTTGCAAATTCATTGATTTCTTCCAGACTTATTGTTTCAAGATATTTTTTGTACAATTCCAATTGATATTCTGCATCTAAATATGGTCTGTGAGGAGGTAAAAAATGCCTTTGATATTCTTGCAGATATCGGTCTGTTCTTTTACTGTCTCTTTCATTATAAGTTCTTTCTGCATTTCTCAGCAAACTGGCTTTTTGTCTTTCTATTTCAACAGATAAAAAACCATGCTGGCTAACCCTTTGATTTTCTGTTGTTAAGGCTTTTAGGGTTGTTTCAATATCATTATCCTGAACAACACCAATGCTCATAAATACAGCTTTTGGTCCGATAAAATCTGAATAAGCAGCAAAAGCTTGTGCAAAAGGAGGATTTTCCAATAATGTAAGTTCCTGTAATCTTTCGGAAATCATTGAATTAAATAATGACTCTATCATATATTTTCTATAATCCGTTACTGTTTCAATAGATTTAGCAGGATGCTTGTAAACCATTTGTATCATACTTACCGGAGCTTCGGGGTCTGTTGCTATACATATTAATGTTTCTTCATGATCGGGAATATCGGCATAAAAACGCTCTCTCGGGTTTTCTTTTGCAGGAATTTGACTAAATCTGTCAATTATTTTTTGTTCCATTTCTTCTGCATCAAAATCTCCTACTGCAATTAATGCCATCAGGTCAGGACGATACCAGTCTTCGTAAAACCTGATAAGAGTTTCGGGAGGCGTATTCATTACAATTTCCATATCTCCTATAGGAAGTCTGTCTGCATACAAAGAATTATGAAAAATTTTTGGTAAAAATTCCCGTTGAATTCTGTCCATTGCTCCTTGTCCCATTCTCCATTCTTCATAAATTATCCCTCTTTCTGCTTCAACTTCATCAGGATCAAAAGTTACCTGATGAGCCCAGTCAAATAATACCAATAAGCCTTTTTCGATAAAATCGGCACTATCGGCAGGAATTTGAATCCCGTAAACTGTTTCGTCAAAAGACGTATAAGCATTAACATCCGCTCCAAATCTCATTCCTAAAGATTCAAGATAATAAATCAATTCATTTTTCGGAAAATTCTTTGTCCCGTTAAAAGCCATGTGTTCAACAAAATGCGCTAATCCCAATTGATCTTCGTCTTCTAATACAGAACCGGCTTTTACCACTAAAGACAGTTCTATCCTCTCCTGGGGATTATTATTCGCTTTAATATAATAAGTTAATCCATTATCTAAAACTCCGGTTAGAACCGTTTCGTCAAGTTTTAGTTTATCATTTAACTCTAAAGATTGTCCGAATAAAGCAAAAGTACTAATTACGAATAGTACAAATACAAACATTATTTTTTTCATGAGCATATAATATTTAAATTAAAGATT
>SLSH01000431.1 GCA_007130555.1 Bacteroidales bacterium | reverse complement strand
TTAGTATAATATGCAATACTTCTTAAATCAAAAATCCTTGCTCCTTGTTCATTATTCAATTCTAAGATACAGCGTAGCGTGAACTAAAAAAATATTTATAATTTACACACTGATTAGTTACAAAAATTCTTATAAATTGTTAATAAAACTAATTGCTTCTTCAAGAATCGTATCAATTCCATTTTGAATATCAGTATCCGACATATTGACATTTATATCGGGCAGAATTCCTTTTTCAATATTATATCCATTTATATCGGTTGTTGAAGTTGACGAAAAGCGGTAAGTCCATCCGTTTAATAATTCATTACTGATTGGCAGTCCTCCGCCTCCGCCTGTTGTATCTCCGATTATTGTTACATTCGGAAATTCTTTTATATATAAAACAAAAAAAGTAGAAGCACTGTAACTACCTCTGTTTGTAAGTATTACAACAGGTTTTTTAAAAACAGACAAATCTTCGGCAGGTTCGGTATAAATTGGTTCGGGAGCACTAAAATCATTGCGTCCGGGTCCATTTTTCACCCGTTCATGACCGACAAGCAGTTTTTCTTTAGTAAATCTGCCGGCAATTCTCCTTGCATTTGACAAACTCCCGCCTCCGTTGTTACGGATATCAATTATCAAACCTTTTGAATTACGGAATTCATTAAAAATAAAACTTAAATGAGAGTCGGAAACAGTGTTTGAAAAACTGGAATAATACAAATACCCCACCGAATCAATTTCTTTATTTCTGAAAGGACCGGTTATTTTATAATCTTTTTTCAGATAATTTCTTTCAATTATATCCCAGTTAAAATTCGGAGGAGAGTTGAGTTTCCAATCCCAGTTTCTTGAGATATTGAAAAAACTACTCAGATTTACATGACCATCCTGCAATTCATACAACATTTTATCCATTACGTTAAACAACGAAGTATCGTGCATATTATCATCTATCATCGGATAGTACTTTGTGTAAATATCGTCCCAGCAAATCTGTTTAATATCAAAAAGAGAATATTTCTCATTTATTTCTGTCCATAATAAATTAAAATTATTTGAAGGAGTATTTTTTTCATCGGGCTTAATAAACGCCTTTTCGCAGGAGGTAAAAAATATAAATATTATTAAATATGCCGATATTAGTTTTTTCATTATTTAAAAATTAAACATTGTACTAAACAATAATTTATGATTTGCCGATTTTACATTGTGCAAAATATCAATATTATAAAAATCCCATCCGTATGATAATCTGAGTTTATTGCCGTTTTTCAGGATATAGCACAAATCAAAAGAATTATTCCATCTGAAATATTTGTTAAATGTAAGATGATTGCAACTTTCAAGATATGCTTTAAAATTATTGCCTGTTTGGTCAATAAATCCTTCGGGAACAGAAGATGCAAACGAAGGACGAAGCACAAAAGCATAAAAAGGAGAATAAGTTCTGTAAATCAATTGAAAATCACGCTTAAATAATGTAAAATTATATTCCGACTGAAAGTTAATATTTAATGAATTTACCTGTTCGTAACTAATGGAATTATTTACATACCTTGAATGGTCACGAATATTTCCCCCGATATTTATACTTAAGCCTGCAAAGAGAGTTATGTTTTTGTCGTTTATTTCGGAAAATTTGCGGAGATAGAAATAATCTATCCCTGTTCCGATATTTTCAATACGCGATGAATTATAAATACTTACAGGTTTTAATTTTCCGTAATTAAAACCAAGAATTGCACCATGCCTCATTTTATTATTCAGAAACATTATTCTTAAATCCGAACTGAAATTTAATCCTTTATAAATTAACGGGGAAGTAGCGTTATCTCTTAAATAAAAATATGATATTCCTACCGAAGAGTCAAAATATCCTGTGTATTTCCGGCTTTTAATTGTATCATTTTCGCTAACAGATATCAGCGGTAACAACAAAAGCAAGAATACCAATATATTTTTGTGTATCATAATAATACTATAAAACAAACTAATGGCAAAGGAACCATTTTTTTTTGAGAAATTGTAACTAATCAGTGTGTAAAATATAAATATTTTTTAAATATCATAGAACTCTGTGTCTTAGAATTGAATAATGGTATAAGAAGTATTGCATAAAAATTATCATTCGTTAATCTTTGTTCATTATTCGATTTTTTACCTTTGATATAAGAATTTAATATTTACGATAATCTGACACTGTAAGTGTCAAAGATTAATAACCCGTAACAAGCAAAGCGCCGGTACGGGTAGAAAGAACACACAGAACCCGTTTTGGCGGGAAATTTGCCTTTTTTTGCAAATTTCGTGACAAAACATAAAAAATTAGTATCTTTGATTCTGATTAGTTACGAGAAATTTAATGATTTACTAAACTTTCAAAACTTTTAAAAAATATTAATAATCCTCAAAACATGATTTTAAATGTTTGTATTGCAGCGTTTAGGTAAGTTATCAGCCTAAAGCTGAATGGGAAAATCTGCTTGGAATACAATAGTTTCCCTACCAAAAATTATCCGTTACTTAACGGTTAATAAACGACTACGAGTAGTAAAATGCTGATTTTTAATTTGTTATGCTTGGTGTTTTTTTTATGTTTTTCCATAAAATTATCCGTTACTTAACGGTTAATAAACGACTACGAGTAGTAAAATGCTGATTTTTAATTTGTTATGCTTGGTGTTTTTTTTATGTTTTCCCGCAAAATTATCCGTTACTTAACGGTTAATAAACGACTATGGAATATAATGCTCTGATTTCAAATTTATTACAACGGTTTAAATTTTCGTTTTTTCCATAAAATTATCCGTTACTTAACGGTTAATAAACGACTATGGAATATAAAGTCTTGATTTAAAATTTATTACAGAGGTTTTGTTTTCGAGTTTTTTCCGCAAAATTATCCGTTACTTAACGGTTAATAAACGACTATGAGATGTTTAAAATGTTAATTATTTTTATCTCCCGGTATCCATTGTTTTTTTTGATGTATTATTAATATTTCATCATCAGAAAATTCCATCCATGCAAAATCATAAACATGGTAATATGTT
>SLSH01000376.1 GCA_007130555.1 Bacteroidales bacterium | reverse complement strand
GATGCTCCCTCCAGTTTCCAGCTTCCAGTTTCCCCTCTTACTTCCAGCCGAAACCGCGTGCCGAGAACCGTGGCCCGCGCATGCGGCGTTTCGACCTCGAACGGTTGTGCGGCGGGTTGCTGGGCGACGGTGGCGGTCATAGCGCCTTGGTGGAGAACCATCCGTTTCTGGAGAGACACGGACGGAACACGGACGGACAAGGACGAAACACCGACGGGCATGGAGAGAACGGACGATTCGGCGAGAGTCAGTTGTGCCGTGTTATCGAGCCAGGCCAGGGTGGCAGCGCTGTCGGCGCCGGTCTCGATGCGCATGCCGGGAAGGATTTCGTCGCCGTGCCGCAGCGGGCTGGGTTCGGTGGCGTTGGCGTCCGCGAAGCCGAACAGGGAGCCCTGCGCGCTTTCCACGCGGGCGATGGCGGCACCGGGGATCGGTTCGAGCCGGGCTCGGTTCAGCCACAGGCCGATGCCGAGCGCGAGCAGCAGGCTGGCGGCGAGGGCGAGCGGCGCGCCGAACCGCAGCCGACGGCGCGAGGCCGGTTGCCGCCGGGCCTGTTCGGCCAGCCAATCCCTGAGATCGGTTTCGAACAGGGCCGTTTCGTACAGCCGGTCCAGTATGGCGGGATTCTGTTCGATCACTTCGCGCAAGGCCCGAATCTGGGACGGAGATCCGTCGCCATCCAGGTAGCGGCGAACGAGAACGGCTATGTCGTGTTCTCCGGTCATGACAGCGCCGCCTCGCTTTCGCGCCCTTTGGCATTCACGCATTTCTCCAGCGCCGCCCGCGCCCGGAAAATGCTCACGTTGACCGCCGACAAGTTTTTGCCGGTCGCCCGCGCGATCTTTTCCAGGGGCCATGCCGACCCGTACCGCAAATCCAGCAGATGTCGCACCGATTCCGTCAGCCGCTGAAGGCAGTCGCGCAGATGCTTTTTCTGCCGTTCCCGCCTGTCCGGGTCGACGGAGCGTTCCTCCTCGTTTGCGGCCAGTTGGTCCAGTTGCCGGAAAGACTCGTCATGGCTCAGCAGCGGCTGTCGGGCATGTTTTTTGCAATAGGCCAGCGTGCAGTTGCGGGCGATGGTTCTCAGCCAGCCCCCGAAATTGGTGCCCGGCCGGAACGTATCGCGTTTTTGGAAGGCGATCACGAACGTGTCCTGCACCAGATCGTCGGCGGCGGCACGGTCGCCGATCAAAGACCAGACATAGGCGATCAGCCAGCGCCGGTTCTGTTCGATCGAAGCTTCGCTCCAGGCATCCATTGTCGTTAATCCTTCGTTTGTTCATAGCCTTATTGCACAAACCCAGGTTTTATTACATGTTTTTATGCTGCCGTGAAAAGGTTTTTTAAGCCATCCTGGATCGTCATAACGGGCTCGTATCCCAATTCCCGCCGTATTTTGGAGTCGTTTAGAGTTGTTTCCACGCCAATGAGCGCAAGCCCGCACGGCGTCACGGGCGGCCGGCAAGAAACCCTCAATAGTCTCCATGTTGTTTCCATGAACCGAGCGGCTATCTTGGCCAATGGCAAAGGGATGCTTTTGCGACCGGGATTAAGGCCTCGGCTTTGAAGAAGCGCGGTGGCAAAATGTCTGAATTCTATCGGTTCGCCATCCGTTACGAAATAGATGCCGCCGCCGAAACCCTTTTCAGCCGCGAGCAACAAAGCCGCGCAGACATTGAAAACATGGCAGGTCGATGTGAGGTAGCGCCCGCCCGACAACCACATCCACATCCCGCTTCGGACAGAAGACTCCATCTTTCCGAGCACAGAAGTGTCCCCCGGCCCCCAGACAAGTCGCGGCCGGATCACGACCGTCCGCAACAACGGAGAATTCGCGGCGAGAACCCGATCCTCCGCCATTCCCTTGGTTAACGGGTAATAGCCAAGGGGACGCCTAGGCTTCGGCCAGGTCTCGTCCGCCTTAACGATAGGCCTCCCCCCCGCCAGCACCGCATCCGTACTCGCATGCGCGAATGTCCCGACTCCCGCCGCTTTCGCGGCCGCGAGCATATTCTCCGTTCCTTCGACATTCGTTTTATAGAATTCGTCGTAGGGCCCCCAATCGTCCACTTTCGCGGCCAAATGGAACACGGTGTCGCACCCTTTCACGCTTTCAACGATGGCCTTATACGAGCCAAGGTCGCCCGGAACCGGTTCGGCGCCGAGAGATTGGACTTTCGCCGACGCCTCCTCCGATCGGGAAAGCGCGCGCACCGCGACGTTTCGCCGAACAAGTTCGGCGATAAGATTCCTGCCAAGAAATCCCGAACCGCCTGTGACAAAAACGTTTTTCATGACAAATATCCTCAGGCAATACCGTGCCGGGGTTTGGATTGCCCAGGATTGCGTTTCCCGACAAACGCAACCGCTCTTTTCGCCAATTCGGATGTGACGCCTTTGGAAAGCGTACGCTCCATCTCATGCCGGTAGGCGTCCACGCAGGTTCCGCATCGCCCGGGCCACATCCCGTGTTGAACAACCTGCTTCCTGTGCGCTTCGATCTCGTCCCAGAAACTGCGATTGATATTGCCCAGGATATTCCGTCTTTCGATGTCGTGCGAGCAATAGAGCACGTCTCCCTTCCAAGTGATAAAAGGCATGCGCTTGAATTTTTCGCAGGGCGAACCGCCCAGTCCGGGCTTGTCGGGCGAAGCCATCCCCTTGATCGCGACAGCGCCCGATCGCGAATGCATGGGCTGCGCGCGGAAATTCATGATGCCGCGCCGTCGCCAGAACGACTGAATTTCCATTTCCTGATCGGCTTTTTCGCGCGTGACAATGTAGTTGATCTGCAAAACAGTCGCGGCGCCGCTCCGTTGAATCTCGTCCAAGGCATAAGCGATATTGTCAAGCGTCAAGCGAAAATTCGCTCCGCGCATCAGTCGTTCGTATGTCTCGGCGTCAAGCCCGTTGCAACTCACATCGATCGTATCGAGACCGGCGGCCAGAAGCGCCGGAACGGTCTGACGGCCGAGCATCTTGCCGTTAGTCGTAACCAGCGTGAAAAGCCAGGGATACCGCGCTTTTGCCATGCCAATGAATTCGGGAAGAT
>SLSH01000380.1 GCA_007130555.1 Bacteroidales bacterium | reverse complement strand
GACGGAAAACAAGCTCCTCCAAGACCTACAACGCCTGCTTCGTTAACTTTATTTCTTATTTCATCAGCGGAAAGAATGATTTCTTTTTTAATTTCATCGGATTTATCAATTGTTTCAACCCATTCGTCTCCTTCCACATCAATAATAATACAGGTTTGTTTATATCCTGAGGTATCAAGAACCTCGTCAATTTTTGCGACTTTTCCTGATACAGAAGAATGGATGTTTGCAGAAATAAAGCCTTTACTTTTTGCGATTAATTGTCCGGCTTTAACTTCACTTCCCTTTTCTACAACAGGCTCGGCAGGAGCTCCCAGATGTTGGGTAATCGGAATTGCTACCTGAGCAGGTAAAGGGATTTTTTCGATTTTTTTACCGACTGATAATTTATTTTCGGCAGGATGAATGCCTCCTTTTGGAAATGTTTTTAACACTTTTCTTACCTCCTATATTTTTAAATTATAACTTTCTAATTATTTGTTTCTATTTTTTCTTGATCATTTTCTTTATTACTATCCGCTTCTTTTATTTTTTTTGGCGGAAAATTTATTTCTAATATTGCTCCTGTAGGACATTCGGGAGCACATTTACGGCATAATTTACATTTTTCAAAATCAATATATGCACAAAAATTTTCAACTGTAATAGCTTCGAATTTACAAACTTTTTCGCATCGTTTACAACCTATACAAGCTGCTTCACAGGCTTTTTTAGCCTCACCGCCTTTATCTTTATTGATACAGGAAACATATATTCTGCGTCCTTTTTTTCCTTTATTTCTTAACTCAATTAGGTCTTTAGGACAAGCTTTTACACAAGCATTACAAGCAGTACATTTATCTTCGTAAATTTCTGGTAATTGAGTTTGCTCATTAATTTTCATTGCGTCAAAAGTACATACATCTACACAATCTCCCAGTCCCAAACATCCGTATTGGCAATCGGTATCTCCGCTAAAAAGAGTGGAAGCCAAGATACAAGACATCGGTCCGTCGTAAGAGCTAGTTTTTTTGCGTTTATCAGGCGAACCGCTACATCTGAGAACTGCAACCTGAGGCTCTTTTTCTACGGCTTCTCTTCCAAGTGCTTTTGCAATTGCAGCCATACATTCGTTTCCTCCCGGGGGACAAAATAGCCCGTCTAAAGAATCTGCTTTAACGCAAGCTTCTGCAAACCCCCTGCAACCTGGAAGTCCGCAACCTCCACAATTAGCTCCGGGTGTCAATGCTTCTACAACATCAATCATAGGGTCTTCGATAACTTTAAATTTTTGTGCAACAACATATAAAATTATCGCAAGAACAACTCCTAAAGCACTAAATGCAATTAAAGTTAAAAGAATAAGCTCCATATCTTAAATATTATTAATTATATATTTTTTTAATACTAAAAATAAACTGTTTTTTTAAATTATCCCTGTAATAATATAAAATTCCATAGTAAGGTGCTAAAATCAATAAAGATGTTATTCCTGCCACTCCTTCGTGAACTCCTGCCGAAAGCATTATAACCAGCCCTATGAACAAAACTAAAAAAGGAGCGATATAACCGTAAAACAAAGCCTTATACCCAAGAGATTGTTGCATTAAAATCGTAACAGATTCTCCAATATTGTAATCATCATCCCATTTGTTAATCTCTACCATTTTTTCTCCGGTATCTGCACCACAAAAAGTCTGAGCTCTGCACATTGTACAAACATGCTCAGGTTCTATCTTTACAAATATTGAATCTTCCGAGATCTTTTCAATAACTCCTTTATGCTTTATATTTGACTTTTCTGACATGCATTTATTTTAAAAACAAAATACAATCGCAAAAATAAAATTTTTGTTTATTTTATTATTACTTGTACAACATATTAAATACTTTTATTCTAATTTAGAAAGTTTCTAAATAAAATTATTTTGTAGTTTTATTAAATATCTTGTATTAAAGTTTTTGTATTTTTGTTGAATAAAATAAAAACAAAATATTATTAGTTTAATAATTTATTATACTGTTTTAAAATATGAAAAATAACTCTAAAATATTTGTATTAGACACGAATGTGTTATTGCATGATTTTAATTGTGTGTTCAGATTTGAAGAAAATGATATTATTTTACCGATAGTAGTATTGGAAGAATTAGACAGATTTAAAAGAGGAAATGATTTGATTAATTTTCATGCCAGAGAATTTACTAGAATTCTTGACAGTCTCTCGGGAGATGACTTTTTTGTTAAGGGAGTCAGCTTGGGAGAAGATTTGGGGCGGATGTTTATTGAAACAGGAAAGCCTTTTTCGGAAGAATTAATAAAAAGTTTTCCTGAACAGATTTCGGACCACAGAATTCTGGCTATCGCTGATTATATCAAGAAAAAACACAAAGAAAGAGAGGTAATTCTTGTTACAAAAGACATAAATCTCAGGGTTAAGGCAAAAGCAATTGGTATTTGTGCCGAAGATTACAAACATGATCAAATTACCAATATAGAAAATTTACATAAGGAAGTTATAACTCTTGAAGGGATAAATAAAAATATTATAGATAGTTTATATGACAATCCCGAAGGTATTCCAATTGAAGATCTTAAATTAGAAAAAGAGCCTTATCCTCATCAGTATATTATATTAAAAAACGGGTCTTCCAGTGCATTATCTCACTATAATCCGATAAGTAATAAATTAGAACGTGTTATTAAAACATCTGCTTACGGGATAGAGCCAAGAAATGCAGAGCAGGCTTTTTCTATTGATGCTTTGCTGAGACCTGAAGTATTATTAGTATCATTAACAGGCAAGGCAGGAACAGGAAAAACTCTTCTGGCATTAGCAGGAGCTTTGCAACAACGCAGTAATTTTCAGCAAATATTTCTTGCACGCCCGATTGTTGCTTTATCAAATAAAGAATTAGGGTATTTACCTGGTGATGCAAAAGAAAAAATTAATCCTTATATGCAGCCTTTATTTGATAATTTAAATGTAATAAAGCATAATTTTAAACCGCAAAGTCCCGATTATTCAAGAATAACAGAAATGCTTGAAACGGAAAAATTGCTGATAGAACCTTTGGCATATATAAGAGGAAGAAGCCTTTCGAAAATATTCTTTATTATTGACGAAGCCCAAAATCTTACTCCGCATGAGGTAAAAACCATTATTACAAGAGCAGGAGAGGGGACAAAAATGGTATTTACAGGCGATGTAGAACAAATAGATTCTCCTTATCTTGACGCAAAATCAAACGGATTAACTTATTTGACTACTAAAATGAAAGGACAGGATGTTTTTGCTCATGTTAATCTTGTTAAAGGAGAAAGAAGTTATTTGGCCGGACTGGCAAGTGATATTTTGTAAAGTTAAAAATTACTTTTTTTGAAAAATACTGCAATAGTAATATTAAACTGGAACGGAGAAAAATTTCTTGAAAAATTTTTGCCCGTTTTAATTGATAATAGTCCGAAAGAATTTTCTAAAATCTGGATTATTGATAATGCTTCGAATGATAACTCAATAGAATACATCAATAATAACTTCCCCGAAATAGGGTTGGTGCAGTTAGATAAAAATTACGGTTTTACGGGAGGTTATAACAAAGGGCTTAAGGAAATTGAAGCAGATTATTATTTAATTCTGAATTCGGATATTGAAGTTACTCCCGACTGGTTGTTACCATTAATTGACGAAATGGAAAATAATCCGGGGACAGGTATTTGCGGACCAAAACTTTTGGATTATCACCAAAAAGATAAATTTGAATATGCAGGAGCATCAGGAGGATTTATTGATAAATACGGATACCCTTTTTGCAGAGGAAGATTATTTGAATCGCTTGAACAGGATTCGGGACAATATGACGATAGTATCAGCTGTTTCTGGATTACAGGTGCCGCACTAATGATTAGAACCGAATTATTTTGGGAACTTGGCGGTTTTGATGACAGTTTTTTTGCCCACATGGAAGAGATTGATTTATGCTGGAGAGCAAAAAATAACGGACATAAGGTTGTATGTGTTCCCAAAAGCATCGTATATCACGTTGGAGGAGGAACTTTGCCTAAAGCAAACGCATCAAAAACTTATTACAATTTTAAAAATAACCTTTCACTTTTATTTAAAAATCTCCCTTCGGAGAGATTATTCAGAGTATTTCTTGCACGCTTCTTTTTAGACCAATTGGCTGCAATAAGAATGATTTTACAAGATAATTTCAAGCATTCTATGTCGGTTTACAAGGCTTATTTTAAATTTTCTTTATCATTATTAGGTTTAATAAAGAAGCGAAAAAAATTAAATCAAAAATCTCTGCAAGCTCACGATGGATTTTATGATAAAAGCATTGTATATCAATATTTTTTAAAAGGGATTAATAAATTTAAAGATTTGCCTTTTTTCTAGTAATAATATTTATTGTTTTTGCTCAAAGTTGATTATAACTTCTCCTGTTTGATATCCTGTTCCGGGACTGGAGGCGTATTTCCACTGACTAACAGCTTTTCTTGCAAGTTCTACACATTCGCTGCAAGTTGTTCTTACCATTCTTATATTTGAAACATTTCCGTTTTCGTCAACTGTAATTCTTAATACAACAGTTCCAGTCATATTATCTTTTCCTTCGGGGTCAACTATTTTTAACAGTCTTCTGCCTTCTAATGAACCTCCCACACCGCTTGGTCCTCCTCCTGTTCCTCCGTGAGTTCTGTCTCCCATTCCGGGATGACCTGTCCCTGAACCCGTTTGTGTGCCTGATGTTCCCGAACCAAATACTCCCCCTAGTCTTTCGTTTAATCTTTCGGCTGTTTGAGCTGCTGTTTCCACAGGATCTTCAATTATCTCTGCTTCTGACGGAACACTACTTGACGGCATTGATGCCGTTTCTTCATAGTCTTGTGTAATAACACCTGTTGTCTGAGAAGAGGGTGTTACTTCTGTTCTTGAGGCAGGGGCAGGACTTGAAACTTCTCTTGCTCCGCTCCCTCCAAAATCAATTAAAATACCCTCTTCTTCGGGAAGAGGCAAAGGAGTCGTAAAACCCAGCAATATTAATATCAATATTACTATAATCATATAAATGATTACTCCTATAATTGCATGAATATGTTTTTTAACAAAATTCATTATTTGTTTTATCTGTGTTCTATTGGTCTTGTTGCCAGTATCAGCTTATATTGATTGTCTTTAGCAATATTCATTACTCTAACAACCTTTTCCATCGGAACGGTTTTATCAACATGAAGCGAAACAAAAGGCTCTTCCTGACCAACCAGTTCTTTTTTTAATAATAATTCAATTTCCGACGGAGCACAAATAATCATTCCAACTGCATACTGGTAATTACCGTCTTGTAAATCTTTAATTGAAATACTTGTAATCGGATTTGCAGAAGTTTGACTGTTGCTTTGCGGTAACAAAAGTTTAAGAGCATTCGGAGCAATTAATGTTGATGTTACCATAAAAAATATTAGTAGCAAAAACACTATATCGGTCATCGAAGCCATGCTAAAAGCAGCGTTTATTTTATTTCTGGTTTTTAATGCCATATTCTGATTATTTTGCAGGTTCGTTTAAAATGTCCATAAATTCTGTCGTTCTTGCTTCAAGCCTTGCCACCAGATTATTAACTCTTGCCACGATAATATTATATCCGAAATAAGCAATAATACCGACAATAAGCCCACCAACCGTTGTTACCATTGCGGTATAAATTCCGTCAGAAAGTAAAGTTACATCAATATTATGTCCGGCAGTAGCCATATCGTAGAAAGCCCTTACCATTCCCATAACTGTACCGAGAAATCCTATCATCGGAGCCCCTCCTGCTATTGATGCCAATACAGGTAATCCTCTTTCAAGTCTTGATACTTCCTGTTTTCCGACATTTTCAACTGCAGCATTTACATCGCCCAAAGGTCTGCCAATTCTCATTACGCCTTTTTCTATCATTCTTGCCAAAGGACCATGATTCATTCTGCAATTATCAAGCGCCTGCTCTACTTTACCCTGTAAAATAAAGTTTTTAATATTATCCATAAAAGACTTTTGTTCTTTTGAGGCATTTTTAATTGCTATAAAACGGTCAATAAAAATATATACCGCAATAACAGATAGCACTGCAAGTATAACCATTATCCATCCGCCTTTCATGGCAAGCTCAAGAAAAGTCATTGATAATTCGCCGTCAATACCGACTTCTCCCATTTCGTTTAATAATGTGTCGGTTTCCGGAATATTAATATTTAATCCTATCATAACATTAAATTAATTTAAAAATTAAATACACGAATTTAGGCTGTTTAACTAAAACTAACTATATCAAATCTTTATTTTTATTAACACATTTTTGTTAAAACTTAAGTTGAAAATATTTGATATTACTCTATGTGGATTTTATGTGCAGTTATTAAATAAATTATTAATTTTTTTTTAGAATTATTAGAGTTAAATAATTATTTTTGCATTTTATTTATTAAATAATTTATTGAATATGAAATTTTTTATTGATACAGCAAATCTTGACCAGATACGTGAAGCCCAGGAGCTTGGAGTATTAGACGGAGTTACAACAAATCCTTCGCTTATGGCAAAGGAAGGAATTGGCGGTAAAGAAAATATTTTGAATCATTACAAAAAAATCTGTGAAATAGTTGACGGAGACGTTAGTGCAGAAGCAATAAGTACTGATTTTGCAGGAATTATTAAAGAAGGCGAAGAACTTGCAGCTTTGCATCCCCAAATTGTTGTAAAAGTTCCTGTTATTAAAGACGGAATTAAAGCCATTAAATATTTCAGCGAAAAAAATATTAAAACAAATTGTACACTAGTTTTTAGTGCAGGACAGGCATTATTAGCAGCCAAAGCCGGTGCGACTTATGTATCTCCGTTTATAGGAAGATTAGACGATAACAGTACAGACGGTATAGAATTAATAGGTCAGATTGTTGATATGTATAATTATTATGACTTTGATACTCAGGTGCTTGCTGCATCAATCAGACATACAATGCATATTATAAAATGTGTTGAAATGGGAGCAGATGTTGCTACATGCCCGCTAGATGCCATATTAGGATTGCTAAAACATCCTTTAACTGATATCGGCATTAAAACTTTTATTGAAGATTATAAAAAACACAATTAAAATCGTCGGTTTATGGGAGTATTTATTCGTATGCATCCGGAAAATCCGGAAGAAAGACATATAAGAAGAATTGCCGAAGACCTGAAAAACGGAGCCGTAATAATTTATCCTACCGATACCGTTTACGGAATGGGTTGCGATATTACCAAACATAAAGCTGTGGAAAAAATTGCCCAGTTAAAAGGCGTAAAAGTAGATAAGGCAAATTTTAGTTTTATATGTTACGATTTAAGTCATCTGTCAGATTATACAAAACCACTGAATAACAGCATTTTTAAACTTATGAAACGTAATCTGCCCGGTCCTTTTACATTTATTCTTGAAGCAAATAGTAATGTGCCGAAAATTTTAAAGGCAAATCGTAAAACTATCGGTATAAGAGTCCCGGATAATAACATAATCAGAGAAATTGTAAAAGCTCTGGGAAATCCTATTTTAACAACATCATTAAAAGCAGATGACGAAATTTTAGAATATACTACCGATCCCGAATTAATTTATGAAGATTATAAAAATCTTGTTGATATCGTTATTGACGGAGGATATGGAGGAAATATAGCATCTACGATAGTTGACTGTACAAAAAATGAAATGGAAATTATCCGTAAAGGAGATGTTTTGCCGGAATTGTAATTCCGTTTTTTTATACATTATAAAATAATCATTTGTTTGTGAAATAAAAAAAGACTTACAATTTTAATTCTTGTAAGTCTTTGATTTTTACTGTCGGGGTGGTAAGATTCGAACTTACGACCCCCTGCTCCCAAAGCAGGTACGCTAACCGGACTGCGCTACACCCCGTAATAATTATTTTCAATATTTTTTAGAACATTTGAAATTTCGGATTGCAAATTTAATAAGATTTTTTAAAAACAAAACATTTTTTATTCTAATCTGTAAAAAACTATTGTTTTTTGATAAATTTAGTTGTATAGATAATCTATTTACCCCCTCACTTGGATTTGCAATCTGAGTGAAGGCTGGTTAATCGCAATTGTGCAAAGCCTTGCTGTTACCGCCTGGTGTTTCTGTTGTTCTGTCTTTGCAAACCATTTTTGTCTTAGTCATTTTCTTCGTAGTAATACGAATAGTCAATTCCTTTCATAAACATTTCGCGGTCGTTTATTTTGTCGGTTAAAGCGTTTTTTAACAATTTTTTTAGAATATTGCTGTTTGTTGGACTTTGCATCATTGCGTTCATATAATCTCTTTTGCCTATGTTACTCCAATCTACGCATTTTTTAAGCCGTTTTTTCAATATCAAATCCAACCATATTCGGGAAACTCTACCGTTGCCTTCCATAAACGGATGTGCAATGTTCATTTCTACATATTTATTCACGATTTCGTCAAATGTAGTTTCGGGCATTACTTCTATTTGATTTAATGTTTCGCCCAAAAAGTGTGATACAGCAAATTGAAACCCCCCTTTTGAAATGTTCTTTTGTCTTATTTGCCCCGCAAAATCATACAAGCCGCCAAACAAATAAGCATGAATTTGTTGCAAGCCTTTGATTGTGCCAACTTCAATTTCATCAAGGATATTGTTAATATTGCCTTCAAAAAGCGTATATGCCTTTTTCTTGCTTTGCCCGTCAAGGCTGTTGTCGCTGTAAATAAACCAATCCAAAAATTTCATTGCCCTATTGTTGGGGAAATGTTTTGCCAAGGCAATTATGCCATCACTATCAAAGGTGTCGGTTTTATATTTTTTGCCATCTACGGCAAGTAGTTTCAGTTGGTTAGTGGCACTAACCAACTCGTTGTTTCCTTTTTTGAGTTTAGTTTTAAGGTATTTCCAATAGTTGCGGATTTTAGTGTAATCGCTTTCTTCATTTAAAATGCCTACAATATCCAACACCGAAAACCACCACTTGGCGTTTTCTTCGTCCCAAACGGCACGCACTTCGCGGTCGTCAAAAAAACGGATGGATATTTTTGCCTTACTCATATTTTTATTTTCAAAGTTACCTTGTAATGTTGAGATGTCTTTTTTTTATTGTCTCTTGGCAAATTTACAAATAAATATCAACCGACAATGTTGTTTAAGTCAGAAATTATAGTTTTTGCTACTCTTCAGCTCGCCATTGGGCTAAGTCTTGCTGTTGGTGGCTGTGCTTATTACTCTTCTAAAATTGTCAAGAGTTGTTGATTCAAGTATAGTTTTTCTTTCCCAACTTTTACCGATTTTAAAAAACCATTTTTCTCCAACGCAATCAAATAATTTCCGACAGTCTTTAAGTTTCCAATATTTTCGTCAATCAAGTGTTTCCGTTTGGTGTAAGGCAAGCGGAACAGTATTTCTATCAAGTCTTTGGAGTAAATTTTTGGCAAATTATTTTTGATTTCGTCCGCGTATGTTTCCATTGCGAGTGTAATTTTTTTCAGGCGTTCCAAACCTTTCGTAGATGTTTCTTCGATCATATCCAACATATACAAAATGTATGCTTCCCAATCGTTGTTTTCAGTTACGGCACGTAAACGTTTGTAATATTCTGCTTTGTTTTTGATGATGTATTCACTCAAATAAATTGCAGGTGCATCAAGCAAATCCGAAAGTTTCAAATACAACAATAATAATATTCTTCCTGTTCTTCCATTACCGTCTGAAAATGGGTGAATTGCTTCAAATTGATAGTGCATTATTGCCATTTTGATAAGTGGGTCAATGGTTTCATCTTCGTTGATGAACTTTTCAAGATTCGCTAATTTTTCGCGGATAACTTTTTCGCCACTTGGAGGTGTATAAATAACCCCGCCTTTTGTGTTGCTCAACATTGTTCCGGGCGTGTTACGAATTGAAGCCGTATTTTGTTTAATGCATTGAACAATTCTTACGCAAAGATTTGTTGTGATAAACGGTTTTTTCTTTATTTGTTCCAAACCCAACCACAGTGCCTCTTTATAACTCAAAACTTCTTTTGTTGCTGAATCTTCAATTTTTCTGTCTGCAACTAACGATTTGTAGAGTTCATCGTTTGTAGTAACGATGTTTTCAACTTCCGAACTTGCCTTTGCCTCTTGCAAATAAATCGTGTCTAAAAATAAAGTTGGATTTGGCAAATTGAGCAAAGTTCCGTTCAGTTGAGCTAATGCTCTACCTGCCGAAATCGTTTTGAGAAGGATGCTCTTCGTTTCTATGTCTGCCTTTGGCGGTAGTAATGGCAGGTCGTTGTATGGTATTTCTCGATTAAATTTGTCCATTTTGTTCAAGTGTAAGTTTTACTCTCGTTATTAAAACAAGGGCAAAAATACAAATATTTTACTCTTGTTCATAAAATATGGGTAAAATTTACTCTATCTTGTTTTTTACCCTCTAAATAATTTCCTTTACGATTCTCTATGTCAATAATCTTTCTGATTTTTTTATTTAAAAAGACTGGTCTAATAATTATAATTTAGTTTTTTTCGTTGTTCTAGGCCGTTAGCATTGCCACCAACGACGGCTACGGCTTTGCATCAGAAGCGGATTTAGAAATCCGATTCTGTCAAGCCGGGGGCAAAGTTATAAAATATTTCAATGTTTTAGCTACTTTTCAGCTCGCAATTGTGCTAAGTCTTGCTGTTAGCAACCGTTATTTAAATTTACTCAAATCGAAAAAATTAAATCTTAGAATTAAATCAACTCCAATAAAATATGGAGCATAACCTTTTTCGGGATTTGTGACTTCTATGTACTGATAGTTTACTCTGATAGTATTTCCTTCAATTTTTCTACTAAATGGCATAATTGCAGATTGAAAAACAGGACCAAATTCAAACTGAACATTGTTGATTTTATTTTTAATAAATCTAAAACCAAGATTAATAGGGGGTTAAGCCACAAAGAGGATAAAAATCTAAATTTTGAGTAATAACATAATCTTGACCATCAGTTGCATAATGATATAGAATAACAGGATAGTCTATGTATTCATAAATAGGAATACTAGCTATTATCCCACCTGTTAGGTTTAAATTATAATTACCAATCTTAGAAATATTATGTTTATAAATTAGAGGAACTTCAATAAAAAAAATCTTAGGTTTAGAATACCCCCAGAGCATTATATCATGTATCCAACCTCGTGGAGAATTATAATCTTTATTACTTAGAATAATTCCTGTTTCTATCTCAGCTTTCTTGTTTAATACATTTGAAATTCTTATTCCAAAATTTATGTGCTCTAAAATAGGTTTATCTTTAACAGTTGTATTGTATCTAGTAGGAACTACATCTTCAAAATAATTTGTTGGATTATACAAGTAGGATATATTAGGAGTAAATGAAAAACCTAAACTCCATTTCTTTTTCAGTCCAACCTCTTGAGCAGTAGTGTTAAAGAATAGAAAAAATAAAAGTAAAGTAAAATACGCCTTTTTCATAATGACTTTCATATTAATAAGTTTTTGTTGCACTTGCTTTTATAATGTTTGCCAACTTCTTTTATAAATATGAAACTTTCATACTAACGCTACAAAAAAATGTTGTATATGTATGGGGAGTATCATATTATTTTTCTCTACAAAAATACATATATATATTGATTATTTATAAATCATCAAACGGACTTTTATCTGCTGAATGTTTTTTGTTGACATATAAGCGTATATTTCAGTAGTCTTGCTACTTTTATGTCCAAGCAATTTCTTAAAACCACACTTCAAATAATCACCTCATCATTTAATCAGTTAATCATCACATCAACACAGCTTCGCCTCCTCAGTCCCATTTT
>SLSH01000265.1 GCA_007130555.1 Bacteroidales bacterium | reverse complement strand
TATTGTTGCCGACAGGGGTGCTATGACAATCAATTTTGTGTCGGATGGGCAGGAACCGACTGCTGCCGGATGGAAAGCCGATTATTCGGTAAGTTTTTGTAAAACTAATATTATGTTAACCGAAGCATCAGGTAGTTTTGATGATGGTAGCGGAATTTGTGAATATAAAAAATCATCCGTATGTTCATGGATAATTCAACCGGAAGATGCAAATTTTATTACAATTGAATTTGAAGAATTCGACCTCGCAGGTGGGGCGGATTTTGTTAAAGTATTTAAAAATTCAATTTCTTCTGCAAATACAATTGCAACTTTTACAGCCGCAAATCCTCCCGGTGAAGCTGTTTATGTTGATGCAGGCCTTGCAATTATTCAGTTTTTTGCCGATGCAGGAGATGTTGCACAAGGCTGGAAAGTTAATTATGAATCGGGAACAACACTTGTTGATGAAAATATAACATCTTCAAATTTGATGCTTGTCCCAAATCCCGGAAATATTAACTCCCAAATTATTATTAATATTGAAGAAAACAGCACTGTAAACTTATCGGTTTATGATTTATCGGGTAAAAAGATTAATGCAAAAACAATATCTCTTAATGCCGGACAAAATAATATCAGAATAAGTGATATTGTTAACGGAGTTTTGGAAAACGGAGCATATTTTATAAATGCTGAAACCGAAAATGAAGTATATACCAAAAAGTTTATTGTGGTTGAATAATTCATTTCAAATCAAAAAATGATACTTTTCAAACTAAATTTGTTGTAGGGAAATAAATTTTACTGTATTAGTAATTGCATTATATAAATTTGAAAAATACAGTATTTTATTTTTTTCTAAAATTTGATAATATATATCTTATCTGAATATAATTACTGAAGTTTCGCAGATACATCAAGCATCTTATGGCGTTGGCTATCAGATGATTATGTTTTCCGTCCTCCATAAAACACGATTATACCCATATTAGAAGTCCCCTTAAGTTAAAAACATATTTTTTTCTTAAATAATTATATTTCTTGTCCTCATGCCGGACGGGCAATTACTTTTTTTATGTCGAAAAAAAGTAATCAAAAAACGACTGTCGCCGCTGACAATTTGCTAAAAATTATGGTAATTATCTAAAATTCAGAAACTCGCTCTGCTCAAACAGTCTGAATTTCTTAACGACAATCACCATAATTTTTTTAACGCAAATTCTCAAATGCGACATAAAGCGGTGTTCCGACTTAACTTTATAATTTAAAAACCTATTATTTTATATATGACAAGTTTTCAAAAAATAGCTATTCGTTTGTCGGAACGGTTTAATTATTTTATAAGCATCTGAGAGTTTAATAACAACAAAATAAATAAGTGCGAAAGTTTAGTAAATTACTATAACAGGGATTAACTATTTTTTCAAAATAAACTTATCATACAATATTAGAGCAATAACCGAAAACATTCCTATTGCGGCAAATATTATCCAGATTTTTCCGGGTTGGTATGTTTGCCAGAGGTAATTTGTTAATTCCCATTGTTCCATTCCCATTAGTTCCTGAGCTTTAAGCACATAGTCGTTTTGACTGAAATTTTCGGAGATTTCGGGAATATTGAGATTTTGTTTTTCTACTTCTTGCTGCAGGAGAGATATTTTATCGGATTTATTTTCATACACAGAGCCTGAGAGTAATCCTGCAAAAAAGTTTCCTCCCGCCATCGGCAAAAAGCTGCATCCCATATATAATGCCGTTTTGCCTTTTGGAGCAATTCTGCCGATATATTCCGAAATTTTAGGTGAACTTGCCATTTCTCCTAATCCGAAAATAAGAATACTTACAAACAAAAACATCGGATTGTTCATCATAAATGTTAAAACCAGCCCCAGTGTATTTACAAAAATTCCCGCTATCATAGAGTGTAATGGTCTGAACTTCATTACAAAATACGAAACAAATATCTGAAATATAATAATATACATTGCATCCAGATTTGTAAGTATTTCGGCAGGGATTGTTCCTTCTTTTGTGCCAATAGTTTGTGCAAGACGTGGGAAGAAATTATTCAGTCGTTCATACATTTCCGATGTGTCCATCCATTGGTCAATAAACACGGGTAAAGTATAGAACAACTGATTGTACATTGTCCAGAATCCTATAATTATAAACAGAAAAATCGTAAATCTGATATCTTTAAGAGCTTCGAAAATATTTAAAAAGATTTGTTTAATTTCTTCTTTGAATTTTACTCGTTTTTTTTCGGTTATATCCGGCTCTTTATAAAAAATCAGCACAATAATCAGGTTTACCATAATTACAATAGCAGCCATATTAAAAACATAAGTCCAGCTGATTTGTCTTAATAGTGCTGCAGAAATAGGACCTATAAAAGCACCTATATTCACAACCATATAAAAAATCCCGAATCCTACCGATGATGTATCTTTTGTTGTTGTTTTTACTATACTTGCCGTAATAACGGGTTTAAACAATGCCGCTCCTATTGCGAGAAAAATAAAAACCGTAAATACCGAGGCATAACTGCTTACCTGTCCTAATAAATAATAACAGACTGCAAGAATTACATAAGCAAGTATCAGTATATTTTTATATCCTATTCTGTCTGCAATTGCCCCTGTAATTATTGGTAATACATACAACATCCCGACAACTATGCCCATCATAAGACCTTTTTGTGTTTGCGAGAATCCCAGTGCTCCTGTATCTGCCGAACCTGTCAGATATAATGCAAAAACCATGAACATACCGTACCATGCCCATCTTTCGAAAAGTTCCATTATATTTACTACCCAAAAGGTTGAGGGATAAGCTTTTAAAAGCCGAAAAAATTTTATCATTTTTTTAATTTTAAATATTTTTCAAACTTACTTAAAATTTCGAAAAAATAAAGATGAAATATTAATAATTTAACTTCCGCATTTTTTATGTTTTGTCACAGCTTGTCCCGCCAAAACAGGTTCTTTATTTACTTCCTAACCCGTACCGGCTTGTTACGGGTTATTTATCTATGACCCACTTCGGCAGGCTCACTTCGACAGGCTTATTTCGAC
>SLSH01000290.1 GCA_007130555.1 Bacteroidales bacterium | reverse complement strand
TGAAATTCCGTTGTATTTAATTTGCGGATGCGTATTCTCCGTTTGTTCAAACTGAAGCATTTTTATATGCTGTAAGTATTGCCCCGAAATTACGGTTAGAATATATGTGTTTGAACTGCCTGCACGGAAAGTGAAATTATGCATACCGTAATCAAGATTATTTTGATATTGTGCAATTTGCCGTCCTGTTAAATCATATACATTAATTGTGAAATCATCACTTTCAGAAATAAAAATATCAATATTGGTTTCTGTTTCAAAAGGATTTGGATAGTTTTGAAATACCCTGAAATCCGTCTGTTCCGTTTTTATAATATCAATATTGCTGAAAGTTAAATACAATACCGTATCATTCCAGTATAATGTTGTATCTCCGCCCTGAGTGAGATTTTCAATTAATATACTGTCAAGTTCAACATATTTACATGTATGATTTGCAGTAAAACTTAATGCTATTTGTTGTGCTTTAAGGCTTACAAATGAAATCAAAATTGTGAGAATAATAACTGTTGTTTTTTTCATTTCTTTAAAATTTTA
Organism: Bacteroidales bacterium; assembly: GCA_007130555.1. GTDB lineage: Bacteria > Bacteroidota > Bacteroidia > Bacteroidales > ML635J-15 > SLSH01. Next base: position 2,522 of record SLSH01000290.1, on the reverse strand, counting down.
AAGAAGAAATTGATTTTATTCTCCAAATATATTAAATATTTGCCGAAAAAACAAAAAAAAGTCAAAAATAAAAGGTAAAAGATAAGAGATTATGAAAAAAAAATATTAATCAATACTTTTATAATCATTGATATTATTTCCTCTTAGAAAATCAGAAATATTCATATGTTTTTTGCCTTCAATCTGTAATTCATTAATGACTATATAACCGTCTTTACAGGCAATTTTTATATATGTTTTATTATCGGAACTAATTGTACCGGGATTAAGATTGTGTTTTTCGTTAAGATAATCTGTCTTAAAAATTTTAAGGAGTTTTTCTTCGTTATTTTTATTGATAATTTTTGTATAAGCAGTCGGGTAGGGGGATAGCCCTCTTATGAAGTTATGTAAATCATCACAATTATTATTCCAGTTAATTTTGCAAAATTCTTTGGTAATTTTTGGTGCAGGTTTTATATTTTTTTCGGGAATATTATTTTGACTAATAGTCCTGTAATTGCCCGATTCTATTATTTCAACGGTTTTTAAAACCAGTCCTGCTCCTTTTTTCATAAGTATATCATGCAAATCTCCTGCTGAAAGGTCTTCTTTTATTTCAACCGTTTCTTGTAAAATAATATCTCCGGTATCAATATTTTCGTTGATAAAGAAACTTGTAACACCTGTTTTTGTTTCTCCGCTTATAATGGCATGATTTATTGGAGTCGCACCTCTGTAATTTGGTAATAAAGAAGCATGTAGATTAAAGCATCCCATTTTTGGTATTTCCCATACGGATTTTGGCAGCATACGAAAAGCAACCACAACAAATAAGTCGGCATCAAGAGATTTCAGTTCATTAATAAATTTTTCGTCTTTTAAATTATTTGGTTGTAAAATATTAAGATTTTTTTCCAAAGCGTATTTTTTTACATCCGAAATTCTGAGATTTTGTCCTCTTCCTGCAGGCTTGTCGGTTGCAGTAACTACTGCTTTGATATCATAATTATTTTCATATAACACTTTAAGCGAAGCAGTTGCAAATTCGGGAGTTCCCATAAAGATTATTGAAGGTGTTTTTTTCATTCGGATAATAGATTTTTGGTGTTTAAAATGCAAAAATAATATTTTTTTTAGGATTATTATATCGTTCCTGCATTATTATAATACCGATTGTAAATATGTAATAGCTCAATCTTCACTTTGTTTCGATTTGACTAAGCACATTTATCATCGGCGGTATATTTGGCAGATTTCTCCCCCTTCCTGTGTCAGGGGTCGAAATGACACCGAGGGTGCGGGGTTAGTGTCGGCGACGAAGAACTATACTCTAAATACAAGTTTGCCCGACGTCGCCGACATAACACACCCCAACACCAAGTCATTTCGACACCCAAGCCATTTATGGCAGGGTGGAGAAATCTTTTATTTTTTACAAAAATGCCGGATAAAAAAGTTTTGTCATGTAGTATTTTTTTTACAGAATAAAAAAATCAAAACCCATAATTTGTTATTTTACCTATCATCCTCCTGTTTTATACCGCCTTTAATACATGTGGTAGAGTGTCCCATTTTATTGATTTTGGTTTCCAGGTAGCATTTATTATGTTCGTTTGCTTCTATTTCGAGAGAGGTTGTTCTAACGATTTCGATGTCAAAGCCTTCTAGTCCTGCTATTTTTCTGGGATTATTTGTTATGAGGTTCATTTTTCGGACTTTCATACTTCTTAGCATTTGTGCACCTATTCCGTAATCTCTTTCGTCTGCTTTAAAACCGAGATGTATATTAGCTTCGACAGTATCAAGTCCTTGTTCCTGAAGTTTATATGCGGCAATTTTATTAAATAATCCTATGCCTCTTCCTTCCTGATTCATATATAGCAAAATTCCCTGCCCTTTTTTATCAATTAGTTCAAGAGCTTTCTGTAATTGATTTCCGCAATCACACTTAAGAGAACCGAGAACATCTCCCGTCACACAAGATGAATGAACTCTTACAATCACTTCATCATCTTCTGTCCATGTTCCTTTAAAAATTGCAATATGCTCAAGTCCGTTACTATTCTGAACAAATGGTATAAGTTTAAAATTTCCGAATTTTGAAGGTAAATTAACTGTTTCGCCAATTTTTATAAGGCTGTCGGTTTTAAGTCTGTATTTAATCAGGTCTTCGATGCTGATAATTTTAAGATTGAATTTTTTGGCAATTTCCATTAATTGCGGTAGTCTTGCCATTGAGCCGTCATCGTTCATTATTTCCACGAGTGCACCTGCGGGTTTTAGTCCTGCGAGTTTTGCGAGGTCAACTACGGCTTCGGTATGTCCCGACCTGCGTAATACTCCGTTTTCTTTTGCACGTAACGGAAAAATATGTCCCGGTCTTCCAAAATCTTCGGGTTTAAAATTTTCGTCAACAAGGGCTTTTATTGTTTTAGCTCTGTCTCCAGCCGAAATTCCTGTTGTACAACCGTGTCCGTTTAGATCTACCGATACGGTAAAAGGCGTTTCGTGCAGGGCGGTATTTTTGCCTACCATCAATT
>SLSH01000097.1 GCA_007130555.1 Bacteroidales bacterium | reverse complement strand
TTATAAGTTTGAAAATTTTCAGGGATTGAATACATTAACGGGATTAATAAATTTTCATCGCCTAAAATTATAGCTGTTTTTTCGGGATTAAAATCTTTTTCTTTGCTCCATTCATTTAAAATATCAGGGACTAATTTTGTCTGGGCAATTTCGGACGGAGTTGCAATTACTTCGATATCAGGTTTTTTTGTTGAGATATTATCATATATGTCAAATCCTTCGGCATTTGGAAAATCGCGTATATTTTTTCTCATAAAATAACCGGCTTCCTGAATCTTGTCTTCTGTATAATATTTATCAGCATCCCAGAAAAAATTGGCTTTTTGCTGATTTTTAAGAAATCTGAATAATTCATACTCGCAACGGTTCAAAGCATTAAATCCGACAAAATAATACATCTCCTTTTCAAAAATATTATTCGCCAATTTATCAGTAAATTGTCTGTAAATTAACCCCTCATATCCCACTCCCTGCTTAATCAGAAAACTTTTAAATTCATTATAAATATTATTCATATTTCCCCATAGTGTCAAAAAACTCTTTTTATGTTCACTTAGTTTTGCCTGATTAATATTGTGCCAGAATTTTCTGATTATTTCTAATTCCGTTTCATCGTATTTGTCAAATAAACTGTCAATTTCTTTAATTTCCTTGAGATTAGAAAAGAGTTTTTCACTATCCACCAGATATTTATCAATAAAATCAAAATCTTTTAAAATTATTTCTCCTCTATAATAGAATTCATCAAATTCAAGAGAAGTTTTCATGTATTTTTGAAAAGTTTTATAAAGATGAAATAATAAATATATTTCATCGGCTTCAACAAGTTCAGAGTTTGAAACAAATATTTCTTTAATCGCCTTTATTTCGGGAGCTAATGCAGGTTTATTTATTTGTTCGGAGAAGTTTTTTTTTATAAAAAGACCGGTTCTGTTATTTGGAACAACTATACAGATATTTTTAAAATTTGCATTTTTTTTCAAAACATAACTTACAAAATCTGTAATAAAGTAATTCATTATTTATTCATTTTTAAACGATTCTATAAAAAAACTTCTTAATTCTAAATAAATGCAAAAATAAGATTAATATTTGACAACAAATATTCTATTTTATCGTAATAAGTTTTAATTAATAGTTTTGTAAAAATTTTGATAAAAATACTTATATTTGTATATATTATTATTTTTTTTATAAGATTATAATGAAAAAAAACAGTAAATGAAAACTAAAATAATATTTTCCCTTTTTGTTATTTGCTTATCTTTCAGTAATTTAAAAGGGCAAAATAATGCCAGTTTCATTTTTACGGCAGAGAATTATTGTAGCTATATTGAATTAGACAGTATAAGAATAAACAATATTTCTCAATACAGAGATACGGTTCTTTATTTCCCCGACACGGTTTTAACCGTACCGTTATCTGACGGAGACGGTTTTGATATGACCTATAACAGATTAAATATATCTCATAATTATCCGAATCCGTTTACCGAAAAAACGAGTTTTAATGTACTTGTTCCCGAAAAAGGCATGGTAAATTTAAGTGTTTATGATTTGTCAGGTCGTTTATTATATACATTTAAAAGGGATTTTGAACAGGGGATTCATGAATTTAATTTTTATTCGGGAAAATCGGGCTTATATGTAATTGTTGCAAGTTCAGATGTTGAAAGCGATGAGCTTAGAATAGTTAATATAAATAATGACAGATACAACTCAAAGGTAAGAATAGAGTATAACGGCTATTTAATGATAACTCCCAGAAAATATTTTCTTTATAATTATGGGGATAATCTTATTTTTACGGGATATGCCAGACCGGATAATAAAACCGAAAGAGATACAATTATTGCAGTTCCTTTAAATGATTCGGTTTTATATACATTTGTTTATAATGATGATGTCCCCGGAAAACCTTTAGAAATTACGGGAATTACTAATATTTGTGAAAATACCGAAGGCGTAGTTTATGAGGTTGAAAATGTTGAAGATGTTATATATACGTGGATAATTCCGGATGACTGGGAAATAGTTTCGGGGGAAGGAAGTAATTCAATAACTGTAAATATCGGAGAAGAAAGCGGATATGTAGAGGTTATTCTTTCTAATTGTTGTGGAGCAGGAGAATCGCAATCCGTATTGGTTTATGTTCAGGAAGATCTTATACCTGACTTTAATCAAAGAGGTCCATATTGTGTGGAGGACACTCCTGATACGCTGCCTTTAGTTTCGGTTAACAATATTCTCGGAACATGGGAACCACCGGTAGTAGATACAGAAACCCCGGGGATTAGCACATATACTTTTACCGCCGATAATGCATGTGAAACGATTGTAACTATGGATATTGCCATTGAAGAAGATATTACTCCCGTTTTTAATGAACAATTAGTCCCTTATTGTTTGGGAGACATTCCCGAAGATTTACCTGCCCAATCCGATAATGATCCGCCGATAGTGGGGACGTGGAGTCCGCCGGTAATAAATACTTATGTTCCAGACACAACTACTTATACTTTCACAGCTAATAATGCTTGTCTTTCTCAAACAACAATGGATATTTTTGTTGAAGAAAAAATTATTCCTGTTTTTAGTCAATTAGGACCATACTGTACGGGAGCCATTGCGGATGATTTGCCTGAATGTTCTGATAATGATATTTGCGGCACATGGGATCCGTCAACAATTACTACGGCAGTAGAGGGAACATATATTTATACTTTTACCGCCGATAATGCATGTGAATTAAATGTAACCATGACTATTGAAGTAGAATCTGATGTGCCTCCTGTATTTACACAACTTGGACCTTATTGTATAGGAGAAACTCCGGACAATCTGTCCATGTGTTCCGAAAATGGAATTTGCGGAGCATGGGAACCCCCAACAATAAATACTGCTACATCCGGAACAGAAACATACCTTTTTACAGCAGACTACGTTTGCGGGTCAACTTATTCAATGGATATAACTGTTACAGCTGTTCCCGATGAACCGCAGGAAGGCAGCCATATAGTTAATATTTTTGAAATAGAATGGGTTTGGGAACCCGTAGCAGGTGCCACAGGGTATTTATACAATACGGTTAACGATATTGAAACAGCAACAGATAATAGTACCAATACAAATTATTTGCAGACAAATCTAATTTGTGATACAGAGTATAGCCTTTACGTATGGGCATATAACGAATGTGACACATCTTCGGTTGCTATATATACAGTGTTTTCAGCGGAACATTATTCCTACGAAATAGGAGATACCTGTCATGCAGGAGGCATTGTTTTTTACGATAAAGGAAACTGTAATGATCAATGGCAATATCTGTCAGTCGCACCGTTTGACCTTGAAGTTGAACCGGGATTATTCGGATTTCAATGGGGTTGCCATGGATTAACTATTTGCCTGACATCGCCAGAAATAGGAACAGGAATAAAGAATACGGAATATATCATAACAGCATGTGCAGAAGAAGATTATGCCGCAAAAGTATGTGGCGAATTTGAAATTACAGTAGAAAGCATTACTTATGACGACTGGTTTTTACCATCCAGAGATGAGGTGCTGTTAATTTATAATAATTTACATAACCAGCCTACTCCGATCGGAAATTTTTCTAATTCGCGTTATTGGTCAAGTACAGAAACATCAGGGACTAATGCATATCTTATAAATTTTGATAACGGGGATGTCCAAAGCGGAACAAAATGGCTTACCAGAAGAGTGAGACCTGTCAGAGCTTTTTAATTAATTATGAAATATAAACCGGAATTACCACAAATCATAATTTTTGTTTTTGCTTTTATTATCTATGCAAATACAATAAGCCATGAGTATGCTCTGGATGATAAAGCAATGATAACTCATAATGAGTTTACACAAAAAGGAATCAGTGGAATAAAAGACATTTTGTCATACGATTCAATGGCAGGAATGTTTGGCAAAGATTCAAAAGAACTTACAGGAGGAAGATACCGCCCATTGTCTATTGTTACTTTTGCTATTGAGCAGGAGTTTTTTGGGGGAAACCCTCATATCAGTCATTTTTTGAATATAATTCTTTATGCCATTTCTTTACTGGTTCTGTTTAAAGTACTTTCAAAGCTTTTTGATAAATATAAATTCAGGTACCGGTATTTAAGTATTCCTTTTGTTACAACAATGCTTTTTGCTGCTCATCCTTTACATACCGAAATAGTTGCAAATATTAAAGGACGTGATGAAATTCTTGCATTTTTGTTTGGAATAGCGGCGTTTAATTCAATAATAAATTATTTTGATAAAAACAATAAAAGAGAACTTGTAAATGCTTTTATTTTTATGTTTCTCGGTTCAATGTCTAAAGAAATTACCATTACTTTTATTGCCGTAATTCCTGCCGGTATTTATTTTTTCAGAAATTATCCGTTAAAAAAATATATAATATGTGTAATGCCTTTGGTAGCAGGGGCATTTTTATATCTTATTATCCGTAATATTGTTATAGGAGAACAGACAGCTATTGAGGCAACACAACTAATGAACAATCCTTTTCTTGGAACCACTATATCCGAACGTTATGCAACTATAGTTTACACTTTGGGGTTTTACATTAAACTTATATTTTTTCCCCATCCTCTTACCTGGGATTATTATCCGTATCATATTTCAATATTAACATGGTCGGATTGGAGAGTGATATTAAGTTTGATAATTTATGCAGTATTAATGATAATTTTCTTTAAAGGATTACGGAAAAAAAGTGTTTATTCATTTGGAATCCTGCTATATATTGCAACATTATCAATAACATCAAATATCTTTTTTAATATTGGAGCATTTATGAGCGAAAGATTTGTATATGTTTCGTTGCTTGGATTTTGTATAATTGTTGCTTATTTAATTGTAGAAAAACTCCCCGCAATAATTAATCATGCAGAGAAATATCGGAAAATTGCTGTAATAATTTTTTCTGTAATATTAATACTTTATGCAGGTAAAACAATCAGCAGAAATACCGTCTGGAAAAATAGCCTTACATTGTTTGCCAGTGATATTAAAATAAGTTCAGGAAGTGCAAAAGGAAACAGCAGTTATGCAAGCGAATTATATAAACTGGCTGAAGAAGCGGGAGAACAAAACGATACCGTAAAAAGAAATCAATTGTTAAAAAAATCCAGACCTTATTTTGAAAAAGCTGTCGAAATACATCCTGATTATGCCGAGGCTTTGATTAGATTAGGGAATATATATTATATAATGTATGATGATTATAAAACAATGTTTGAATATTATCTGCGAACACTTGATACAAGCCCGCTGAATGCAGATGTATGGAATAATACGATTGGAGTATTGGTAAATAATGTACACGAACCCGAATACGAAAAATATTTATGGAAAGAAATTATTAAAAGATCTCCGCTTAAGTGGGATTCATATTATTATATCGGGGAACTTTATTTTTATGACAATCCACCTAAAACCGATTCTGCAATATATTACTACGAAATAGCAAAAAGTATTAGTGCAAATAATTTTAACTTGTTAAAAAATCTCGGAATCAGTTATGGAAATATTAATGACTTTAAGTCTGCAAGAGAGAATTTATTACTTGCATTAAACATTAAAAAAGATTCGGAAGTTTACAGATATATCGGACTGTCTTACGGAATGGAAAATAATAACGAACAGGCATTAAAATATTTCTTAAAAGCACTGGAACTTAATCCCGAAAATCCTCAGATTATTGAAAATATTAAATTGGCAAAGATGAAATTAGAAATGCAGTAAATTTTTGCCGTTATTCGTCATTATCAGGAGTTAATAATATATTATCTTCTAATAAAATATCTTCTAATAGTTCTTCTTCCATTAGATTATATTCTAATATATCGTCTTCAGATAAATTATCTTCAAATAAAACTTTTTCAAATAAAATATCCTCATATATATTATCCTCAACTGATACTGCAATAATTTCTATTCTTCTTTCTACGCTGGCAGCAGGGCTGTAAATTGAGCTCCGGGGATCATCAGGGTCTGCGCTTACATCAGGTCTTGCAAGGGTTTCTCCAAAAGCAATAAAATCAAAAATAATTTGTCCCTCATCAATATAATCAAGAAAATAGCCGTCATCGTGTTCATAGAAAAAATTTACAAGGCTGGATATTCTGCGTTTAGACAAATTTATATTATATTCTGCGACAGTTAACGGGCTTGTAAATCCTTTAATTGTGATTTCAATTACTTTTCCTTCTTTTAGCAGTTCTTTTATTAATTCGGTAAATTCAAGTAGTTTATTAAAATTTGCTTCCACATAATCCGCAAAAAAACTATTAATACTGTCAATAGCCTCTTCTCTGTCTCTGCGTCTTAATCCTTTTGAGAATTCTTCTCTGTATTCATCCAATAATGCAATATAATCATAATAACTGTCTTTATAATTTATGCTTGTTACCGTATCCCATGATCTGGGGACAGGGCGGTCGTTATGAAAATACAATTCTATCGGAACCAGAAGTTTTGTTTGTTCTGTCAAAAGTTCAATTCTTTGTTCTTCAATTGCTTCCTCGTCAATTTCTTTATCAAGTTTATAATAATAAAGAGCATTACAGCAACTTTGGTGTTTTACGGCGGGAGAACCTTTTCTGTTGCTTGCTAATAGAGCATATCCGGCATCTTCAAAAATTTTAAAATAAAAATCGTTTTGTGCTGTATTTATCGGGTATCCCAAATTTTTAAGACTATCCCATGTTTTAAAATCCCCTTTCATAGAAAAAATATCATAGCCTCCCATACCTTTAAGCCAGTCGGAGCTAAAATACAGCAAAGAATCTTTCGGATTATAAAACGGAGATATTTCATTTCCTATCGTGTTCACAACAGATGTGGTATCATAAAATTCTATGAATCTGGAATCCTGTAAAATTGGTCTTCCGACATTTCTTACCAGACCGTAAGATCCGTCAGGCAAAACTTCGCAATACCACATGTCGTATCCGCCTTCCCCTCCCGAACGATTGGACGACCATAAAAAAATATCCGTATTATTCTCTCTTTCTGCAAAAGAAGGGTGAATTGAATTATAGCCTTTGATGTTAATTTTTTCGGGCAATAACTCCGGTTCCGACCATTTGTTTTCTTCAAAATTATAATAAGATTTGTAAATATGACTTTCGCTTTGATAATTGGCTTTCATGGCAGAAAAATATAATATTTTTCCGTCTTGTGTTATAAACGGATTTGCAACATCATAACCGGGCATATTGATAACCGAATCAAGTTCTTTTTCTTCTGTAAAAACAGTATCATTAATAATTAATGAATAATAAATTTTCGACCTGTAATCTTTTGTCGTATTATCATCTGTAGAACGGATTGAACTGAAAAATAAAATTGAATCTCTTAATAAAGTCGGCGAAAATTCGCTGAAAACAGTATTAATAACGGTATCAAAAGTTTCGACAACCACACCGGTAGGATTTTTTAATAACTTCCATGCGTATTCGCAATATTCAAGTTCCTTTTTTGCCCTTATTACCAATAAATTTGTCTCGTCTTCTTTATTATCCTGATAATATCTGTTAAAGTAATATTGTGCTCTGATATATTCTTCATTAAATTTTTCCATTTCACCCATATAGAACATTGCTTTTGGATAGCTGTTCAAGGCGTTGTCTATAAGAATTTTATAAAAATGTGCTGCTCTGAGATAATCATTGTCTAATCTGTAACCTTCGGCGGCTTTCCATACAATATCATACATTCTGCTATTATATTCCAAAGCTTTTTCATATAGCTTTGCTGCTCCGTAATAATTACGCTTTTCAAATTCTATATCTGCCGTTGAGATAATATTTGAAATCTCCCTGTTAGTGCTTTGTTGAGAAAAGGCATTAACCGATACAAATAATATCAATATAAAATATGTAATTATTCTGTTCATTTAAATAAAATCCGGACATTTTCTGTAATAAGGAGTTTCGAATGGTCGGGGTTTCATGATAATATATATCAACGAAAACTCGAAACCTCCTTTTCCTCTGCTTATTCTTGTAAGACCTGAAATATTGACATCATAACTTATTGTTAATTTAAAATCTTGATATTGCGAACCTAAAACAAAAATTCCGGCATCAGCTGTCCTGAGTAAAACACCACAATAAAAAGACCTGAATGTAAGAGGATTATAATCAATTCTTAATAATCCACCGATTAATAATTCTCTGTACTTCTGCTGATGCATAAATAATAAATAAGGCTCTGCCCATAAATCATCTTTAATATGATACTCGGCTTGTAGGCTATATGCCCATTTTACAGGCAAATATGATTCGGAGCTTTCGAAAAAACCTTTTTTTGGTCTATTTATTTGAAAAGCTGCAAGCCCAAAATTAATATTAAATCCCGTATCAATTAAATAATTTATAAAAAAACCTGCATTATAACTGAAATAATCTATATTTTCAAATTCCCAAACTTCTTTCGGAGCAGCATAAGGGTCATACTGATCAATATGATACTGGCTACCGAATCTGAAATTACTATAATCTACCGAATTCATTGTATATGAAGCGCCAAAACCTAAGGAAGTTTTTAATCTTTTGGAATCATCCCAGTAATTTGAAAATGCAGTAGAAAGAGCAAACTGGTTAGTGGCTAATCGTCCGTCTCCTGCAACATCATTATTTATCTGAAAACCTACTCCTTGTTTTGAATTTTGCATAATAACATCTTCAAATCCTGCATCTATAGAACCTGCAAAAGTAGAATAGGCATTGGCAAAACTTAGCCATTGACTCTTATTATTTAAAACAAATCTGTAATCCCCTTCAAACTGACCTGTGTTTGCAGGATTTAAATTTAACGGAGATGCCCAAAACTGGCTAAAATGAATATCCTGTGCTGACAATCCATAGCAAAGGAATTGAAACGCAATAAATAATCCGGTTATGTTGCGTAATAAGTTCATTTTACTTATAATTTTTTGTAAATATAATGATATTTTTTTACATAAAAAAATATACAGGTTTAACCATCGGGCTACTTGGCTGAAAATTAACATAATAAGTCTATTAAAATATTGATAAAATGATTCCTGCAACAAATAAAAGAATTATTATTCCTGCTACACGATTAATTATTGTTAATCTCCTGATTTTAATTTTTTTCTTAAACATATTAATAAATGAAATCAGAAAAAACCAACCAATAGCAGCACCGGATATAACTCCTAAAATCAAAAAAGGGATTGATATCATTGAGGCGTTTTCTACAACATTAAAACCTGTAAAAACAGCAGCGAATCCGAGAATTCCCATAGGATTTGACAGTGTTAGTCCCAGTGTTGAAACATAATCGCTTATTAGTCCTTTTGTCCCATCTTCATGTTTTTTTTTAATGTTAGTATATGGATTGTAAAACAATAATTTACCTGCCAATCCACATAATACTATTACAGCAATTATTTTAAAGATTATTTGATATTCTATTATAATCTGCATTATGACACTTATCCCAAATCCTGCAATACCGGAAAAAATTCCATCAGCAGTTGCTGCTCCCAAACCACTTACATATCCCGATTTACGAGAATAATTTAAAGTTCGGGAAATACATAATACACTGGCAGGTCCGACAGGTATTGCAGTAAATATGCCAATTATTAATCCTTTTAAAATTAAAATTAAAATCATATTTCAATTAAGAATTAGATTTATTCAGAAATTATTTATTTCTTTTTAATCTTACGAAGTATCTTGTTAATAAATTGTACGGCTAATAATATGATTGTAAAAACAACGGACATTCGTGGTAAAAAATCTCCGTATTTAACATAAAAAGTTCTGTAATCATTAGCATTTAATTTTTGTCTGATTGCTCCTCTGACATCCCACCCAAGTGTTTCTATGATATCGCCGCGTTGATTTATAAAAGAACTTATACCCGTATTTGCACTGCGAGCAATACTGCGTCGTGTTTCGATTGCCCTTAATCTTGAAAAACTGTGATGCTGACGATATCCGGGGGTATCTTCCCACCACCCGTCATTTGTAATTACGAATATTAAATTTGCTCCGTTTTTAATCCAGTCCGTAATAAATTCTCCGTAAACAGACTCATAACAAATGGGTACAGCTACTTTTATATCGTTTATATTATTGAACATAACCGTTCGTTCTTCTTGTGTGCCGTGACTACCATGCATACCTCCCAGATCTAGAAGCAAAGGTTCTAAAAAACCGAATATTTTCGGGTATGGTAACATCTCTACTCCCGGCACTAATTTGCTTTTATGATAAATTTGTATGTTTTCAGAAGTATCTATTTGTAATGCGGTATTAAAAATATCATAATAATCTTCTGTATTTTTTATCAATCTTGCCGTTTCCAGTTTTCCTTCTCCTTTATAATATATCCTCCTTGTATCTGCACCAATAATTAATCTTGAATTCGGATATTCACTGATAAATGCTCGTAGCATATTAATTCTAATATCTTCATTCATATTATCCTTATCCATACCGTAAGGAATTGCTGTTTCGGGAGCAACAAAATAATCAACTTTTCCGTCTGCCTTAGATTTTGCAATATCTATTATATTATTAATCTGAACATCTACGGGCAACATATATTTTTCTTCGTAAGAATCAATATTTGGTTGAATAACAACAATGTCCACGGGATTTTCTTTCTCTTTATAAGTATAGTATCTGATTAATGAAAAACAAATCGGTACAATCAATATTAAAAATAAAAATATTAAATATTTTCTGATAACAAGTTTAGGGATTTTTACAATAATAAATCTTATAATTTCAAAAATCAACAAATTAATAATCAACACCCAGAGACTTCCTCCGAAATGACCTGTAAATTCATACCACTGAATTATCTTAATATTATTAGCAAAAGCATTTCCTAAAATAAGCCAGGGCCACGAAACCTGACTATTCATTAAAATATATTCAAAGCTTAGCCAAAAAGACACAAATGCTATATAACTGATTCTTCTTCCGAAATTTATTAATGCTATAAAAAATAAATATGTAACCGTACTCATAAAAATTGCAGAAAGAATAATTGCTGCGATTGCTCCGGGTATAGTCGCATGATATATCCACCATGTTGAGATTAAGTTCCACACAAAAAATGCAATAAATCCATATCCGAAAAATGCAGATGTCCGGCTTTTGCTGTTACTTGTTAATAAAGATTCCATGATGAATAAGAGAGGGATAAAACCGATAAAAATTATCCACCCGATTCCTAACTGAGTCCATCCCAAACTAAATATGAGACCACTTAAAATGCTTAATGTTATTTTTTGCAGAACAGTCAATTTCATTTTAAAGTATAATTATTTTTTTTTGTCAAATATACGCCCAAAAATATAATAATTGTTGCTATTATTTGAATAAGATTAATATTTTCTCCGTCCAACACTCCCCACATAATTGCAAATACAGGTATAATGTATGTTACCGAAGAGGCAAACATAACTCCTTCGGCAAGAATAATAATATTAATTATAATAACGGCAATTGCAGAAGCGAATAAACCGAGAATTATAATGCACATTAAATCAAAAAGCATGGTTTCTGATATTATTGCCTGGGAATAGTCGTTCATCAGTAAAATTGCTCCGCCGGCAGGACCAATAAATAAAAATGATAATGCGGCAATTTCTATTCCGCGTAATGTTCTCAGAAATTTATTTACCTGATTTATATTAATCGCATAACAAACTGTAGCCAGAATAATATACAAAGCATAAACATTCATTGCTCCAAAAGCAAATAAATTATCTTTGGTAACGATAATTATTGCTCCCAGTAAACCTATAATAATTCCAAATATTTGCGAAAAATTTGTTTTTAAT
>SLSH01000242.1 GCA_007130555.1 Bacteroidales bacterium | reverse complement strand
TTAGTATAATATGCAATACTTCTTAAATCAAAAATCCTTGCTCCTTGTTCATTATTCAATTCTAAGATACAGCGTAGCGTGAACTAAAAAAATATTTATAATTTACACACTGATTAGTTACCATTTTTTTAATGAATAATAAAATCTGATCTTTATTTAAACTCTATTGGAATTTCCTGATAAACCCGTACACATGAGTTATCTACCATATAACACGCCTGTCCGTCAATAATAAGAGTATTGTTTTGAGTATTCCTGATTTGAACCACGGCTTTAAAACTAACAGATTTGTCATAATACGGAACATTCATCTTAAAAATTTCATCATATAATTTCTGAGGCGTTTCGGTTTCGATAAATTCTTTTAAAAATCTGATATTTTTTGAATCTTCAAAATAAAAATTCAGAGGTAATGGTCCTCCTTCTTCTATATTTATGCCATATATATACCATTTTTCAGAGATATCGGCATTTAAAATAATTTCAAATTTATCATCCGATTTTTTCTTAACTTCATAAGACCACGCCGCAATCTCATTATTATCTGCAAATAAAAAATTATGTAGTATTACTGATAAAACTATAAAAATCATTTTTTTCATATTTATTATTTAAAATTATTATTATTATTATTTTATGTACATGACAAACCTTTACTGCAAATCGTATAATTATACCGACTTGCTATCAAGTTGCTTAATATAATTACTTTCTGTTATTTTTGCTTGGCTCGGCAAAGCTTGAACAACCTTTTAACAAGCTCAAGGCAAGTGTTGTTCAGCTTTGTACTCTCCTTTTGCAAAAATTCACTACGTTCTTATATTAAGATTGATAGTCTGTCGGTATTTGCTAAACCTGCTACAAGATTTTACTTCGTTCATCTTGTTAGCGGTTTAGTATTAGCTGTATTTGAACCCATTACACATTTATCATCGGCGGTATATTTGGCAGATTTCTCCCCCTTCCTGTGCCAGGGGTCGAAATGACCGGACCAAAGTGGTTATAGTCGGCGACGTTTCGCCATGCTCTAAATATACCGAGTTTGCCCGACGTCGCCGACATAACACACCCCAACACCAAGTCATTTCGACACCCAAGCCATTTATGGCAGGGTGGAGAAATCTTTTATTTTTTACAAAAATGCCAAATAAAAAAAGTTTTGTCATGTACTATTATTTTTTTTACAAATTGTTTGCCAAAAATCAAATATATGAATATAAATCAAACAAAAAATTTACTTTCCTTTTATATACATATTATAAAGTTTATCATCGGTAATAATTTCCAAAGCTCTTTTATAGTTTTGATTATAATTATTAAAAATTTGCCAGAAATTATTTGTTTCCCACAAATCACCTGCAACAAGAGATTTGATATGATTTTCCATATATTTAATCTGTTCGGGAGTAGCGGTTTCCAAAGAATCCTGATATATTTTTTCTTCTATTGCCATTTCATTTATCTGTTCTAAAATATTCTTATCAACCACAAAATTGTTTTTAAATGTTTCGAAATCGGGATATTTTTCGTTTATTTCTGTTCTGTTATTATCCACATATCTTGATATAAATGTAAAAAGCACTCCGCGTCTTAATAAATGAATATGATATTCCGATCTTTGAGCCGTATCAATAGGAATAAATTCATCGGGCATAATTCCACCGCCTCCGTAAATGGTTTTTTTAAATACTAATGTTTCATATTTTAACGAGTCGGGAAAATCTATACTATCGGCAGAAATAAATTCGCCTTTTGTCCATCTGTTGCTGATATCTCTAATATAGTCATCATATCCGCATTCATAAGGTTTTTGTATAGGTCTTCCTGTTGGTGTATAATATTGTGCTATTGTAAGTCTGACTACCGACTCATCGGTAAGAGTTACCGGTCTCTGTACCAATCCTTTGCCGAATGTTCTTCTTCCCAACACCACACCTCTATCCCAGTCTTGTATTGCACCTGAAACGATTTCGCTGGCAGAAGCGGAACCTTCGTCAACGATTACTATTAGTTTTCCGTCATGAAATCTGCCTCTTCTTGTTGAATTATAATCGGTACGTGAAATTTTTTGTCCGTCCGTAAATACAATAACCTTATCTTTTGTTAAGAATTCATCGGCAAGACTAATGGATTTATCCATATATCCACCTGTATTTCCGCTTAAATCGAGAATAATGTCTTTTATTTTATTATCTCTGAAATTATTAAAAACTTCATCAAGTTCGTCATCGGTTGTTTTGGCAAATCTATTTAACTTGACATAGCCTATTTTTCCGTCAATAATATAATTCGCATCAACACTATAGATAGGGATTCTATCTCTAATAATTGCAAAATCAAGAACTCCTTTTACGCCTCTTCTTACAACCTCAATATCGACTCTTGTGCCTTTTTCTCCTCTTAGCATAGAAGTAACATCAGAGTTTTGTATTTCCACTCCTGCGATATTATCGCCGTCAACCGTAATAATTCTGTCGCCGTTGAATAATCCTATTCTTTCGGAAGGTCCTCCGCTTATAACTCCTACAACGACCAATGTGTCTTCCATAATTCTGAATTGTATTCCGATTCCTTCAAAACTGCCTTCCAAAGGCTCATTCATTCGCTGTACTTCGTCTTTGCTGATATAAATCGAATGCGGATCCATCTCTTTAAGCATGTTGACAATAGCAACTTCTACTAATTTTTCCATATCAACAGAATCAACATATAATGCTTCGATAAATGCCAATAATTTATTGAATTTTCGGGATTGTTCTGCAATACTTTGACTATATGCATGATACGAAATCAGCAGTATTATTGATATTGCTATTATTCTTTTAAGCATAATTTTAATTTTTTGTAAAATAAAACACACAAAATTGTAAAAAAAATTGCAGATAAACAAATTTAATCTCATCTGTAATAAATTTTTGGCTCTCTCTCTATTTTAATTTTAAGGTATAAGGCTATATAAGGACACCCCTTATACCCTTACCCTATTAAATTTGTAGTAATTAATCCCAATTTTTATCAAAATTTATCACTATTTATTCTGATATAACAATATAATTATGCTAACTTTGTATAAATTTTATTAAAAATTTGTTTTTATATGAATCGTAAACCGGTATATGCAGGTAAATTTTATCCCGAGAATAAAAACGAATTGGATAATGATTTGAAAAAATATTTTTCACTTGCAAAAAACCGAAAAAACGATGCCTTTGCAGTAATATCACCGCATGCAGGATATATGTTTTCGGGAGAAGTCGCCGCGAGTGCAATAAATCAGATAAATCCCGATAAAAAATATGAAAATGTTTTTGTAATTACCTCAAGCCATTCCTGCCATTTCAACGGTGCATCAATATATAATACCGGCAATTATGAAACTCCATTAGGAGAAATAAAAGTAAATAAAAATATTGCAGATACATTAATAAAAGAATATGCCGTATTTGATTTTATTGCTGATGCTCATTTAAACGAACATAGTCTGGAGGTACAATTGCCGTTTTTACAGTATCATTTAAAGCATGGTTTTAGCCTTATTCCGATTGTAATTGGCGGAGACAACAAGGAAACCTCAAAATCCATTGCAGATGCTTTGATGCCGTATTTCAATAAGAATAATCTGTTTATTATTTCCAGTGATTTTTCGCATTATCCTAATTATGATGATGCAGTAGAAATTGACAATAAAACCGCAAAAGCTGTTTGCAGCAATAACCCTCAAATCTTTTTGGAAACTTTACAGGAAAATAAGAAATCGGGTATAAATAATCTTGCAACAGATATATGCGGAACTTCAGCGGTTTTATGTTTATTATATCTTACCGAAAACGGTGATTTTGAATATAATATGATTGATTATCGGAATTCGGGAGATTCTCCTTACGGCGAAAAAAATCGTGTGGTCGGATATCATGCCATTTCTGTTACCGGTAAAAACGACAACGAATTTAATTTATCAGATAAAGAAAGAGAAGAATTATTGAAAATTGCCCGTAAAAATCTGGAACTATATATTGGCAAATCAAAAAGTATTGATTTGTCAACAGAAGTTTTTAACGAAAAATTGCAAAATAAATGCGGTATTTTTGTAACACTAAAAAAAGACGATAAACTTCGCGGATGTCTCGGTCGTTTCGAATCAAGTAAAAATATTCCCGAAACAGTAGCGGAACTAGTTGTCTCATCGGCTTTAAATGACACAAGGTTCTCCCCCGTTAAAGCAAAAGAATTAAACGATATTAAAATAGAAATATCGGTACTAAGTCCTATGCAAAAGATTAATTCAATTGATGAAATAGAACTTGGGAAACACGGAATTTACATAAAAAAAGGCAATAATTCGGGAACTTTTCTGCCGGAAGTTGCAACAGATACAAATTGGGAACTTGAAGAATTTTTGGGACATTGTGCACAGGATAAGGCAGATATTGGTTGGGAAGGATGGAAAGATGCTGAAATTTTTATTTATCAAAGCATTAAATTTTCAGAGTAATTATGAAATTTTACAAACATCTAAAAGACAATCAGGTATTATGCGAATTATGCCCTAATTACTGCGTTCTTTCAAAAGGACAGATTTCTTCGTGCAATGCACGGCAAAACATTAACGGAGAAATGATTTCTTTAACTTACGAAAAACCTTGTGCAATTAATATTGACCCTGTCGAAAAAAAACCTTTATATCATTATTTACCGGGAAGTAAAACATTATCAATCGGAACTGCCGGCTGTAATTTACACTGTAAAAATTGTCAGAATTATCATATTTCTCAGGAAAATCCGGATAATATAAAATCTACACATAACACTGCCGAACAGATTGTAGAACTTGCACTAAAAAACAATTGTAAATCTATATCTTATACATATAACGAACCCACGGTTTTTTATGAATATATGTACGAAATTGCTAAACTTGCAAAAGCATCAGGATTAAAAAATATTATGGTTTCAAACGGATACATAAATTCCGACCCTTTAATGGAAATAGCACCATATATTGATGCTGCAAATATTGATTTAAAATGCTTTAAAAATGTAACTTATAAAAGTTTATTTAAAGGAGAACTTAAATATGTTTTAGAAACAATTTCAAAATTATTCAAGTATAATGTCTGGATAGAAATTACTAATTTAGTAATACCTGAAAAAACAGATAATCTGAAAATGATTGAAGAAATGTGCGATTGGATTGTTAAAAATGTTACAGGTGATACTCCTCTGCATTTCAGCAGATTTTTTCCGCTTTATAATATGCAGGATTTGTACCCCACACCTGTTAATACAATTTTAAAAGCTTGTAAAATTGCAAAAAACAAGGGAATTAAATATGTTTATACGGGAAATGTAAAAGAACAAATAAAACATACAGTATGTCCGAACTGCAATAATATTTTAATACGCCGCAATGGTTTTGATATTGATAAAATAAATATTAAAAATTCCGAATGTGAGAATTGTAATCATCAAATAAGCGGAGTGTGGGAATAAGTTTTACTATATAATAATAAAGTTTATAAATCCTGAAATAGCCCACGCTACCGCAATATCTATACTGAAGCTTCCTGAATTTGTATTAATCAACAGTAGCGGAGTTTGACACGAATATAAAAAATAATAACGCTGTCAGAACCGCTTTGCTAATCTGACAGGTTATTATTTTTAAAATTGTTAACTCCAATGCAATGGCTTTGGTGTATTTGAAGAAAATCGCAAAAAGAGGTCGGAACTGTTGAAAACTTATAATTTACTGTTTTTTAATATTTAAAACTTTATTTTTTGGTATTGTTGCAATAAAATCTTTTAAATACAGCGGTTCAAAATATGCCGTATCAACAAAGTCTTTTTTATTATATAAATCCATTGCAAAAAATCCCATAAGTTCAGCCGAGGGAAAAACCCCTTCTAAATATTCAATATTTTTACCGTAAACAATCTCTTTACATTTATCCGAGCCGTTTCCGCATATTATCAGTTTTTTGTTTTCATATTTTTCAAAAGATTTTTTTTCAAGTATCAAGGCATTTGTATCTGAAATTATATTCAGTTCATTATCAAAAACCGCGTTGTAAACCTCCTGTCTTTTTGCATCAATCATAGGAATTATAAGCCGGTTTTCGTCTGAATCCTTATATTTTTTTATTGCCATATATGCCATTAATTTTAATGTATTAACTGCAATAAGCGGGATGTTTGCTCCGTAACAAAAGCCTTTTGCAAGACTTGTTCCGATTCGTAGTCCTGTATATGAACCCGGTCCCGAACTTATGGCAACTGCATTAAAATCTGCGGGTTTAAGTTTTGTTTCGCTTAAAATTTCCTGAACAAACACTCCCAGTAATTTTGAATGAGAACGGTCATTACCGCTGATTTTTAATGCCTTACACTCTTGATTTTCAAAAACCGAAACCGAGCAAATATCAGTTGATGTTTCAATATTTAATATCTTAATCATAAACAGAAATTATTTTTTCCCTTCTACTACAATAACAATTTCTCCTTTAACTGTTTTTTCGGAAAAATAATTTATCAAATCCTCTAATCCGCCTCGTTTATTTTCCTCATAAATTTTCGTTAATTCTCTTGAAACAGAAGCATTTCTGTTATTTCCGAAAACATCAGAAAATTCCTGTAATGTTTTTACGAGTCTGTGCGGAGATTCAAAAAATACCATTGTTCTTTTTTCTCCGGCAAGTTCTTTCAGTCTGGTTTGTCGTCCTTTTTTCTTTGGCAGAAATCCTTCAAAAACGAATCTGTCATTGGGCAATCCCGACAAAACCAGTGCAGGCAGAATTGAACTTGCTCCCGGCAAACATTCAATTTCCAGTTCATTTTTAATACATTCAACAACAATCAGATAACCCGGATCTGAAATTGATGGAGTACCCGAGTCGGATATCAAAGCAACATTTTGTCCTTCCGAAATTTTATTAATTATATTTTTTGTAATTGAATGTTCATTAAATTTATGATAACTTGACAATTTGTTTTTGATGTCATGGCGTTTTAGTAATATTCCGGATTTACGTGTATCTTCCGCCAGAATAAAATCAACTTCTTTTAAAATCCTTATTGCTCTTAAAGTAATATCCTCAAGATTTCCTATCGGTGTCGGTACTAAATATAATTTGCCCATAAGATTTTTCTGTTTCTCTTAACTTTCAACTCTCAACATTCCACTTTCAACTTTCAAACTCTCAAACTCTTCATTAACCCAGATAATATTTGAGAAATCTCTTCTGAGATAGCATGTAATTCAATAAAATCATTATTACTAATTATCTTTAAATCTTGAGCTAATATGAGCATCGAGCGAACTTCGCCACACGAACCCTTAGCAACAGACAAAAAGTGTTTAAATTCCTTAGTGCTCTTCCGCTCAAATCCTTCTGCAATATTATTCATAATAGAAATGGAAGCTCTTTGAATTTGATCTCTAAAACCATAATCCTTACTAGTTCCAAACAATGCATAAATTTTCACAGTCATAATTTTTGACTTTTGCCATGCAATTATATCTTCAAACCTACTTATTTTCATAATTTCCACTTTTTTACTTTAAACTTTCCACTTTAAACTTTCCACTTTCAACTCCCAACATACCTTCGTTTCACCAGATTTAAAAAAGTAACCACGGTAGAATCTTCTCCGTTCCAGTCAAAGTTTGCATCTAAATAAGTCAGAGCTTCGTCCATGGAATTCATTTCATTTAATTTATCAATTGTTATATTGTATAATTCATTATCATTTTTAAATAACTCTTTAATATACAGAAACTTATCTCCCATTCCAATTCCCGCTTTAATATCCTCAAGCGGAGACAGATTTATTTTTCCGGTAATTCCTGTAGAAGCTTCGGCATATTTTTCGTTAAGGGATTTGTTATTTTTGCCCAATTCCTCTCCTATTATTTTTCTATTTTTATTAATGCCGTTAAACAAATCGGGTGTATCTTTCGGGCTATCGTCCTTTTGTGTCTCTTCGGGAGATTCAGATGCTAAGTTTTCAATATTATCAGTTATATCTGTCTGTTGCGGTTGTTTTTGAATATCTTCGGGTTCATCGGTTTTTTCTTCGTTTATTTGTTGTTTTTGAGCTTCTTCTGTTTTAATTTCTTTTTCAACAGAATCAGGTTTCAGTTTAGCAACCTCCTCTAAATCAACAATTTTCATATAAACATCTCTGATTTCGGATAATAAAACATCTTTTTCGATTTGAGATATTCCCGCTTTCTCAATTCGTTGTATTCCCGACTGTATTTCTTTAATTTTTTCTTTTATGTCATTTAATTGTTTCATAATATTATTTTATTTATAAATTTGTATCTGAATTATTTTTCAAAATTATAAATTTTTTTGATATGTTTTACGAACAATCAGGAAAAAATAATAAAAAAAAAGGATGGATTGAAATAATATCCGGTTCTATGTTCTCCGGCAAAACCGAAGAACTTATACGACGTTTGCGCAGAGCCGAATATGCAAAATTAAAGGTTGAAATATACAAACCGAAGATTGATATCAGATATTCGGAAAAAGAAGTTGTTTCGCATAATTCCAATTCAATAAGATCAACTCCCGTTTCTTCTTCGGCAAATATTTTGCTTCTTGCCGACAAAGTTGATGTAGTTGGTATTGACGAAGCACAGTTTTTTGACACAGGAATTGTTGATGTTTGTGTAGCTCTTGCAGATAAAGGTATCAGAGTAATTGTTGCAGGTCTGGATATGGATTTTCAGGGTAAACCGTTCGGACCTATGCCACAAATGTTTGCTGTCGCAGACTTTGTAACAAAAGTACATGCGGTTTGTATGAAATGTGGCGATCTTGCTCAATTCAGCCACAGAAAATCCGTATCCGAAGATCTGGTAATGGTAGGAGAAAAAGATATTTACGAACCGCTTTGCAGAAAGTGTTTTAATATTATTAAAAACAATAAATAATAAATGCAATATTTTGACACTGAAAAAATAACCCGGATTGTTAATGGGAAACATATTAATAATAATATTGAGAAATTGACAAATATTATTATTGACAGCAGAAGCATTAATTTATATAAAACAAAAGAAAATATTTTTTTTGCGATAAAAGGAATACAGAACGACGGACATAAATTTATTGATGAAGTATATAAAAATGGAGTACGGGCTTTTGTAATCAGCGAAGAAGTTGACTTTAAAAAATATCCCGAAGCAGGATTTATAAAAGTTAATGACAGCATCAGGGCTCTTCAGAAATTATCTGCCTATAAAAGAAATCTTACGGATATTCCCATAATCGGTATTACAGGCAGTAACGGAAAAACAATAGTAAAAGAATGGTTGTTTTGGTTGTTGATGGATAAATACAATGTAGTAAGAAGTCCAAAAAGTTTTAATTCCAAAATAGGAGTTCCGCTATCGTTGTGGTTGATTGAAAAAAATACTGAAATAGGAATAATAGAAGCGGGAATTTCGGAACCCGGCGAAATGGAGGTGCTTGAAAAAATCATCAAACCCAAAATCGGAATATTTACAAATATCGGATATGCACATCAAAAGAATTTTAAGTCTTTAAATCAAAAAATTACCGAAAAATTAAAACTATTTAAAAATTGTGAGAAAATAGTTTTTTGTGCAGATAACGAAATGCTTGTTAACCGTATTAACATATCTTTAAAATCTGTAACTAAAATATCATGGTCGGCAAAAGGCAAGGGAACTGTTAATGTTGATAATATTAAAAAACTGAAAAACGGCACAAAAATCAGATTAAAATATAAAAATTCTTTTTATGAGTTTTCAATTCCTTTTATTGACGAAGGTTCTATAGAAAACGCTATCACCTGTTTTTGCTCCTTGATTGCATTAGATATAAAACCTGAAAATGATTTGCTTAAAAAATTCAGCGATTTTCAAACTGTTGCAATGCGTCTGGAGATATTAGACGGAATAAACAATTCAACTATAATTAACGATACATATAATTCGGATATTAACAGTTTAAAAATTGCATTAGACTTTTTAAATCAAAAAAAAGGAAACAAAAAACCGGTAATTATTCTTTCGGATATTTTGCAGAGTTCCGACAATGAAAAAAAGCTATACTCCGATGTTTCTAAATTAATAAAAGACAAGAACATACATAAATTAGTAGGTATAGGAAATTCCCTGTATAAAAACAGACAACTGTTTGCTCCTAATTCCGAATTTTATCCGGATACTCTTGTTCTATTGGAGAATCTTCGTTATAAAGATTTTTCCGATTCATGTATTTTATTAAAAGGTGCAAGAAAATTTGAATTTGAAAAAATCAGCAAAAAACTCCAGCATAAATCTCACGAAACGGTAATAGAAACAGATTTTAATCTTATGAAACATAATCTGGAGTTTTTTAAACAAAAACTTAATACCGATGTTAAACTGATGGCTATAGTCAAAGCATTTTCGTATGGAAACGGATATCAGGAAACTTCACTTTTTTTACAGCATAACAGAATTGATTATCTTGCCGTAGCATATACCGACGAAGCAGTTGAACTGAGAAAACACGGAATTAAAACGCCCATATTGGTTATGAATCCGTCAAAAGATTCAATTTTATCAATAATAGAATACGGATTAGAGCCTGAAATTTTTTCAATAGATTTGCTTACATATTTTGCAGAATATTTAAAAAAATCTCCGGTAAAATCATTGCCCGTACATATAAAATTTGATACAGGAATGCACCGCCTCGGAATTAAATCCGAAGAAATTCCAAAATTGAAAAAAATCATAAAAGAATCCGGCAAATTTAATATCATATCTGTTTTTTCTCATTTAATTGGTGCAGATAAGAAAAGCTTCGACAATACAACAAAAAAACAGGTTGAATTATTCAATGCCATGTATGATGATTTTACGGAAAATTTAAATATCAATCCTTTAAAACACATTTTAAATAGCGCCGGTATTATCAGATTTCCCGAATATCAGTTTGATATGGTAAGACTTGGTATAGGATTATACGGAATTACACCTGATTTATCGGATAAATTAATTCCTGTAAGCACTTTTAAAACTACTGTTTCTCAAATTCATAAACTTAAAAAAAATGAAACAATAGGTTATGATGCAAGTGATAAAATAAAAAAAGATTCCGTTATTGCAACAATTCCCGTAGGATACGCAGACGGATTGGACAGAAGGCTGGGAAACGGAAACTGGGAAGTTATCATAAATAAGCAAAAAGCAAAAACCATCGGAAATATTTGCATGGATATGTGCATGATTGATGTAACAGGAATAAACGTAAATACCGGAGATGAAGTAATAATATTCGGACAGGATAATACTATTTATAAAATGGCAAAAAAACTCGATACAATTGCTTATGAAATTATCACTAAATTGTCCGAAAGAGTAAAAAGGGTTTATATTCAGGAGTGAGTGGGGAGCTGTGAAAATAATAACCTGTCAGATTAGCGAAGCGTTATGACAGCGTTATTATTTTCAAATTGACAATTGTTAGCGAAGCATTCTGACAGCGTTATTATTTTCAAATTGACAATTGTTAGCGAAGCATTCTGACAGCGTTATTATTTTCAAATTGACAATTGTTAGCGAAGCGTTATGACAGCGTTATTATTTTTAAATTGCCAATTGTTAGCGAAGCGTTCTGACAGGTTATTATTTTTAACTGAAGTTTCGCAGATACTTTCAATTTATTAAAAATCCATTAACCCGTTAGGGTTTTAACATTAATAAAAAAACTATATCACCTTACATTTCCATTGTCCGTCAGGACATACACATTTTATACCAATGTGAAATAATAATTAGTCCGACAAAGGAGGACGTATTATTATTTCTACAGTGGTTAATGCCGATAGATAATTATTTTTAGTC
>SLSH01000116.1 GCA_007130555.1 Bacteroidales bacterium | reverse complement strand
TTCCTGTTAATTCATAAATTTTCATAATCTTAATTTTTTTTTAATTTATACTAAAATATTTTAATTAACACTATATAAATAATTATTATAATATAATCTAAATTTTAAAAAATGTTAAATTAATAAACTTGAGAATAAGAAGACCCGTCAGCTCTGTGTCTTCCTAAGTAAGTTCTCACATTTCTAAATCCTATATAACTTTTTGCCGAATCCTGATATTCGAAAGTTCTTGTTCCGTTTTGCATATAATAAGCGACATCTTTCCACGAACCGCCTCTGATAACTTTACGTTTACGTACCGGAGGGTCATCGGGATGAGCATAATATTGATAATCCGGATTTAAATCATGTGTAAAACTGTATGCTGATTCGTCAAAAGCATTACTTGTCCATTCAGCTACATTTCCTGCCATATCATAAAGTCCCCATTCATTTGGGTCGAATGATGCTACCATTAGTGTATGTATTCCTCCATCAACAGCATAATTACCTCTCATCGGTTTAAAATTCGCAATAAAACAGCCCTGATAATTTCTGGTATATAAACCTCCCCATGGATACATTGACAAATCCAATCCTCCTCTTGCCGCATATTCCCATTCCGATTCGGTAGGTAGTCTATATTGATTTAAGTAATAATCTCTACTTGATCTTTGATAAGCATTTTTTAAATTACTTCTCCATTTAGAGAACGCATTAGCCTGCATCCAGCTGATACCTACAACAGGATAAAAATCATAAGCAGGATGCCAAAAATACATTTCGGTCATTGGTTCATTATAAGAATATGTAAAATCGCTTATCCAGCATAATGTATCGGGATAAATATGGACTTTTTCTTTCATATAATAGCTGTATCTTCCTCCTCTTCGTCCTTCATTACTGCTTCCGTCGTAATTTCTAACTTCTCTGTCCGCGAAGTCTTCCCATTCTGCACCTTCTTGTAATTTTTCACGGTCTTTAATTTGTCCTGTATATTGTCCTGTAGTCGGATTAAAGTGCCTTCCTATTCTTAATCCGTGGTCTGCTTCTCTGTCAAAAGTTCTTATAACATCTTGTTCTACTTCTGTATCCGTTGCTTCTCTAAAAGTATGCTTTTTTGCCGCTTGTCTTAAATCCATCCAATAATATTCATAATAAAGAGCATCTGTATTTAAATCAATGGTTCTCATAAAATGATATATTTCCACCGGAGGTAATACATATAAAGTTTGATTAAAACTACCAGGAATTTCATTTTTAACTAAAATACCTTTGATTTCAAGGTCACTATGGTCCAGAGGTCCTCTCCAATCCAGGAAGTTTAAATTATCATAATCATCAAAATCGAACTCTCCTCCTTCATACATATTTCTCATAAAATTTTGAGTAACTTCCGGCATTTGTCTTTCATCAATAATAAAGTCTGTTGCCTGATAATTAGCTCTGGGATTAATATCTCCAAAATCAGTAGATGCTTTTGATTCTTTACCCAAAACAGTTAAAGCTAAAGAATCTCTTACCCAATACACAAACTGTCTGTATTGAGAATTTGTAATTTCTGTTTCATCCATCCAAAATCCCTGCAAAGTAACAGTTTTTGATTGAGCAGTCATAGCATACGGCACATCTTGGTCGCTTGGTCCCATTTGATATGAACCCGGAGGAATGAATAACATTCCAAAAGGATCGGGCGTGTACCATATTTTTCTTGGAACTCCTACAAGTTCGCCTTTACCATAATGACCACAACTAGTAATTGCTACAATAATAATAATAATGCTGATTACAAATAATTTTCTCATAATATTCAAATATTAGTAAGCGTCCATTTGTACGGCAATAATTTTAAAAGGTTACAATCTTCTTACACTTCTATATCTTCCGGGCGTTCTATCAAATCCCATATCAAAGCAATATCTTACCATCAGCTCATGTGTGCCGCTTGTATATGAACTAATTTTAGATATAACCACATCATAACTATAGCCAATACTTAACCCATTAATTAAATGTATTCCTACCATGGGGACAATTGCATCCGTATATCTGTACGATATGCCTCCCCAAATACTTTTATTATATAATAATTTTCCATTTATCTGAAATTGCATAGTACTCCCGTCTGATTGAACCATTACAGAAGGTAGTATGTCGTAAATCGGATTGTACATTTGTATTGCGTATCCTCCGATAAGATAATAATGTCTTGCCAATTTACTAGGTTCTTCCATATCAAAACTGACATTGGGTTCTAAAAGTCTTGTAGCAGAAAGTCCTATGTATAAATCTTCATAAGTAAAATGTGCTCCGAAATTCATATCAAAATCTGTACTACTTCCCATATGCGGTATTAAAGGATCTTCATAAACAGTTCCTGTATTCCAGAGAATACTTGGAGTTATCCATTCTCCGTCAATGGTTCTATTGATAAATCCTAAACCTACTCCTATAGCCAAGACTCCATAATCAAGTTTTAATATGTATGCATAATTCAAATTTAAAAGCAAACTTGATTGAAATCCGATTCTATCTTCAACAATTGCCAATCCTGCTCCGCTAGATATTTGTGGTATTGGCATATCAAAACTAAACACTGTTGTTTGAGGTCTTCCTTCTCCAAAACCGATCCATCCTTGTCTGCCCACGAAAGTTGCACATAAAGCTCCATTACTTCCCGCAAATCCAGGATTATAACTCATTTGAGTATATTCGAAAAGGCTAAAATGTGAATCATGCTGAGCCCTAACATTAGATAAGTATAATCCCGCAAAAATAATTAGTAATAATAAAATTCTCCTCATAATAAGTTTAAGTTATTTTTCTTGCATAAACTCAAAAAAATATTTTTTGTAAAAAAACAATTTTGTTTTATAACTACCAAATTTTATTAACAAAAATTGTTAGCAACCCATTAAAATATTGACAATTTTTATTTTAAACAACTTATTTTAAACAACAAAAAAACTTTTCAAAAATATTTAAAATGTGCAAAATACGTTATATAATTTATTTTAAAAAAAAAAAAGCAAAATATTTTTCATGTTTTTATTAACGATATATTAATGGTATATATTATAATAATTA
>SLSH01000445.1 GCA_007130555.1 Bacteroidales bacterium | reverse complement strand
ATAGATGCTGTATTCTGGATTGTACTGGCAATGCCTTTTATTTTATTAAAATCACGAAGTTTATGGGTTATTGCAGGATTATTATTTGTTTCGTTTGCAGCTTTGTCAAGACAAAACTTTGCAATACTTAGCCTAATTGCATTTATATATGTTTTTTATAAAAATATAAATAATCCTGTCAAAGCAGTCTTTATTTGTCTAACAGGGGCAATACCGTTTTTTTTATATTTAATAATGTTGATAAAACATGGAGCCGTAGATTTATTTATCGGTCAAATTACAGGACAGACAGAACTTCTTGAAACGGGATTAATTCAATATATAAAAAGATTCATATTAAGCTATACGGGTGCTCTTAATTTAATATGTTTATTTATTTGCGGATTATTATATTTTAAAAAACAATCTCTTCTGAAACAAATTTTTATAGAAAAAGGCTTCCATTCTGTTGTTTCAGTAATATATGCGTTTATTGCACTTATTCATATAGTAAGATATTTTTTGTTAGACTATGCAGATATTTTTGTGATGCCTTTCGAGTTATTTTTTATGCTTGGGGTAATAAGTCTGTTGAATTTTGTTGTTACGGGAAAATTTACATTAATCCATTTTTATGTTATTATTGTTTTGTTTATATCCTGGGTATCATCAATTTCGCTGGGTGCTAATACACCTGTTTTTGCGACGGGTTTACTGATTTCTGCGTTTATATTGATTATTGCAGATTTTCAGTTGCGTTATCCTGTTAAACTATCAAAAATTTTACAATCCCGGATTATAATAATTTGTATTTCGTTGATAATTTTTGTTTTAACAGTTTATAGTCAAAGACAAGTTAATTACAGAGATTTAGGACATAAGAAAATTACAGAGGGATTGGATTATGTATCAGAAGAATTTGGAAAAATTAGAACAAATCCTCGTACCTTAGCATATTATAGTGATTTAGCGGATATTTATAATTCTTTGCCGGATTCAAAAAATAATACTGTTGTAATTCCCAATAATGCTGTTTTTTATCCGATTATGAAAATCCGTAATCCTGCTGTTTTAGATTGGATTCAACCGGAAGAATATTCAGGACAGGAAAAAAGACTTTTTGAAGAAATTGATTATTTAATCAGTAATAATGAAATAACGTATTTTATTTTAGATAAAGTTGACTCTAAAAGATTACACGAGGGGAGCTTTCCTGTGTTTTATAATGAATCTCACATTACACATACAATTATTGCAAATTGCAAAGAAATTAAAGTGAACTCTGATTTTTTCATGGTTTTCAAAACAAAAAAAAGCAATTTCTAAAAAGAAATTGCTTTTTTTAAAAATATCAATAACTAGTTTAATCCGAGTTTATAGACAGACTCTAATTATAGTCAAAGTTTTCAATATACACTGCATTCGCGCGAGTTACAACAGTTCTAGGATTTGATTGATAACTCTTCTCTTCTAATGCATTGTCCGTTTGCTTTTGATTTGCATAAAAACTTACAGGAGTAACTGTAACTTCAACGTCTCCTTCAAATGATGAAGGCACAGGCACAGTATATTTTCCGCCATTAACAGTAGCTTCATACTGTAATGTTTTATACGCATATCCTTCTATAGGCATACTAACCAAATCGCCTGCATATACAGAGAAAAGTAGTTTAGTTCCGTTAGGAGCGTCTTCCATACCTTCGTTAACGTCCAACGTCGCCCTAACTGTTCCTTGAATTGTAGCAGTTGGAAGAGGTTCTGCTTCTACTTCCTCTTCTTTTTCACAACTTGTAAAAACTATAGCTAATCCTAAGATTGCTAGTAACATAATTGAATATAAATACTTTTTTTCCATGATAATATAAAATTTAAAATTAATAAATTAATAATTTACACTAAATTAAAAATGAAACATTAAAAAGATACTACCTGTTGTATGGGTTGTAACTCCCCAGTTTGAACCTATAGGAATATCTTTTGTTTCTTTTTCATATTCTGTTCCCGTATATCTTTCTACCGTATAATATCCTGAAAAATTATCAGACCCGATACCCAGACCAAATTCTCCTCCGATAGAAATTTTCGGGGCAAAGAAATATTCTACACCAACAATTGCTTGTGCGAATATTCCAAATTTGTTTTGTGTAACGTAATCAAGTAATCTTTCGCCTGAACCCATGCTAAGATTTGGTGTTGATCCCCATGGTTGCCAGTCGGTAGATTCAGGATTTGGATTTGATGCAGTAAGCGGGTTTCCATATTTATAAGATTCTCGCTCTGTCTGATGAAAAAATGCTATCCCTGCTCCGTAGTACCCTTTGAGTCTTCCTGTACCTCTGTACATTAAATAATCTACTCCAAGCCCTAATGTTGTATTATTTACTTTATAAAAATCAGATACTTCAACCAGTGGATCCGGAACGTCCTGGTCTTTAATAACAAAATTTTCGCTAATCTGATTCACGTATTCTGCACTAATTCCCGCTCTGATAGCAACATCATCTTCTAAATAATACTTTAAATAAATAGTATTAACCGGAACAACACCATCCATAAAACTAAAAGAAGCTGATGTATTGTTCGTATTTCCATTAAAAAAATTCCCGACATACCTTAAAAGCGGATTGGCATTAATACCTAATCCTATTTCTCCTTTTTCGGGAAGTATCGGGACCCCTCGTTTAGACATCATATCAACTTCTTCCTGTGCAAAAATACCTGTAAACAGGATACTTCCGCACATAATAATAATTAACCGTTTCATAATTTAAGAGATTTAAATTTAACATTAAAAAATTTATCGTTACAAAACTATTTAATATAATCTTGTGATTTTTTTAACTAATCCCCAAATTATCAACATATAAAAGTTAATAATTACAAAATAATTACAAAAAGATTATATAGTGAAAAAGCTGTCTAATAAATGAATCCGACAGCTTTTTCATATCAGAATGTTTTATTTGTAATTACTCAATCATAAGTTTTTTAACCGTAGATTGAGTTTCGGTAACAAGTTTTAAAAAGTAAACACCCGGAACAAGATTAACGGAAATTTTCTGAACCGTATTATTATCAATGATAATATTTCTGTT
>SLSH01000406.1 GCA_007130555.1 Bacteroidales bacterium | reverse complement strand
GCTGGAATTGACCCCGAAAGTGAAATAGCACAAGACTTTACAGACCCTGTGGCATATACTGTTACTGCCGAAGACGGCGTAACTGAAAAAGAATGGACTGTTACGGTTACTGTCGAAGATCCAAATGATCAAGCAGACATCTTAAGTTTTGAAATTGAAAATCAGGTTGGTGAAAGTGTTTTCTCTGAAGAAGAACCTTGGACTATTGATGTTGTTATGCCTTTCGGTACTGACGTAACTGATTTAATTCCAACCATTACAATATCCGAAAGTGCGGTAATAGTTCCTGTAAGCGGAGTAACTCAAAACTTTACAGACCCTGTGGTATATACTGTTACTGCTGAAGATGGCACTACTTTTAAAGAATGGACTGTTACGGTTACTGTAAAAGATGAGGTTATTTGTCCTGATGATATAATTACTTGTATTAATGCGGAAAGTTTTGAATTAACAGGAGCAACACCTGTGGGTGGTACTTATTCAAGTACAGAATCGGGAATTACCGGAGATATGTTTTACCCTGTTGACGCAGGTACCGGAGTACATATTATAACATATACTTACGATGGAGATGAATGTAATTTTAATATTACCGTTAATCCTGAGCCGGCTGTATTATTTGCAATAAACGACGAGCCAATATGGGAAGGACATGAAGAAGAATACTGTTCTGATAATGTAAGCGTAAGTTTTTACGAAGCTCTTTCAGGAGATTATCCGTTTACTATTTCGTGGACAATTAACGGTAGCGATGGGCATGACTTAGCAGGAAACGATGTTGAAATTACAGAACAAGGACAAGTATTATTCAGTGCAAATAATGACGAAATACTACCCGGCGAATATGTAATTCAGATTACATCAATTCTTGATAATAACGGCTGTGAAGTTGACAATTTATCTGTTTATAATGCAACAATAAATGTTATATACGGAACTGCAGTTTTGTTTGCTTTTAACGGTATTGTAGAAGAAACAGGTTCTGAATTTGAATATTGTATAAGTGAAACTATAACGGTTACTCTTGACGAGATAATCTCAGGCGAAGGACTAATTGATCTCACCTATCAGCTAAATGATGAAGATCCTGTTACATTAGAAGGATTAGAGGTTGGTGCAGAACTATATAATGATGTATTGCCTGTAGGAACACACTCTTTTATAATTACTTCTCTTAACGATGCAAATTGTTCCGTTTTAAATCCTCAGGATATTTATTATTTCACAATAATTATCAAGCCCGAGTTTTCTAATATTGTTAAAACATCTGATGTAAATTTATGTCTTGGAACTTCAGAAGAAGATGCAATTAATCTTTTATTGTCGGAAACTATAATAATTGATTCTGAAGGAAGCACACATACTGTAGAATTATCATGGACTATTTTAGAGTATAATGCTGACGAAGAAGGAAACTACACAGCTACGGCTACATACGAAATGCCCGAAACTATTTGTTATC
Source organism: Bacteroidales bacterium (assembly GCA_007130555.1). Classification (GTDB taxonomy): domain Bacteria; phylum Bacteroidota; class Bacteroidia; order Bacteroidales; family ML635J-15; genus SLSH01. The sequence goes on along the minus strand of SLSH01000406.1, from coordinate 10,451 downwards.
AGGAAGAAGGACCTTTCAGTTTTGATATTATAATTACAATATCTGAAGAAATTGTGGTTAATTTGGGAAATACCATAAATGCATGCGAAGGAGATGAGGTTGTTATAACAGCTCCTTTGGCAGACTATTATATATGGAGTAACAATACAAATAATCAAAGTATAACAGTTACAGAGTCCGGAATATATACAGTTACCATTTATCAATATACATGTTCTGCCGTTGATTCTGTTGAAGTTATATTTCATGAACTACCCGAAGAATTCAGCCTCGGCAATGATATTTACGCTTGTTTTGGCGATATCGTTACATTAACGGTTCCTGACATTGATGAAGATGAATATGAATGGAATACGGGAGAAACTACAGAAAACATTGAAGTAACTGAAACCGGAACATATTCATTAACAGTATTTAATGAAGCCGGTTGCTCAAGAACTGCTTATATTTACGTAGAATTTAATGATTATTTGTTTATTTCATTATTCGAACAAGATACAATATATGCCTGCGCAAATGATATTGTTGAATTAAATGCCGAATCATTTTCAGGAGATATCTTATGGACATGGGGCGAAGATAATTCCAATACAAGTACAATATTGGATGTAACTGAAACAGATTGGTATTATCTGCATGTTACTCAGGATAATTGCGTAGGGAATGACAGCATATTTGTATTCTTTTACGATGCTTTAGAAATTGATCTGGGACAAAATCTGTCTCTATGTTTTGGATTTAGCGAAGTCCTTACTGCGCCGGAAGGTTATGATTATCTGTGGAGCACGGGAGATACAGTTCAACAAATTACTGTTGATACAGCCGGAGTTTACTCCTGTACTATTACTGATGTAAATGGTTGTACTAATTATGATAATTTAACCGTAACTGTTCTCGATTTACCCAATGTAGATTTAGGTTCAGATTTAGAAGTATATCAGGACCAAACTGTCATACTGGGAGCCGAACAAGGACATGCTGAATACGAATGGAGTACGGGAGAAACAACTGATTATATAGTAATTTATGCAGAAGATTTAGAACTGGGAGAACATATATTCTCAGTTACGGTTACTTCATCACAAGGTTGTGAAGCCTCTGATGAAATTACTATTACAGTTATCAAAGGTTCAGATGTGGATATAACCCTTGCAGATGGAATTAAAATATATCCAAATCCAGTTTCAAACAAATTATTTGTTGAATTAGACAAGTTCAATAATCAGACTATTTCAATAACTAATATAACAGGTCAGGTTATTTATGAGATCAAAGTAACTAATAATATTACAGAAATTAATGTAAACGACTTGGTTAAAGGAATGTACTTTATTATTATAACTGGCGGAGAAGAAAAAAACATTAACAAAATAATAGTAAAATAAGATTAGATTTAATTTAATTTATTAACAATTAACTTTTTTTTGTTAATAAAATTATATGAATGATTTTGGCTATAAATACAATAAAGATTATTTTTGACAAAATATTTTTTATGATAAAATATCATAATGTTTTATATTTATACTTAAAGAAATGAAAAAAATTCTCTTAATAATATTTGTGTTCTTATTATTAGGCATAGGTTTCTTATCTTGTAGCACAGTAGAGGATTGTCCTGCATACGGTCAATTATCAAATACCGAAGATATAAAACATAAAGTTTGAGTCGTTATCTTCATCCTTAAATAAAAAATTTCATCTTAAAATTTTTAAAATTAATTTTAAATTATTATAATAATTCTCGTATATTTGTAACAAATTATGTATTTAAAACGATATACATATTTATTATTATGCTTTTTATTAAGTATAAATTGTTTATTTTCACAGGGTGAAATTGAAACATTACGCTTACCTGATAATTATAATGAAAATACCATTGGATTAAGATTAACTTCAAATGGCTATGGTATTGACTATCGCTTTTCCCAGAGAATTAGTCACAGATTAAGAAATTTTTATGAAGCTGAATATAATATAATAAAAAACTCAAAAGAAATAAAAGTTGTAAATCCTTTTGTTGAAGCTATTTCTTTAAAAAGATTTGTTTTTGGAAAAACTCATTTTGTAAGTAATTTAAAATTAGGTTTTGGTCTAGACAGAATGTTTTTTGAAAAACGAGATAAAAATAGTATTTCAATACATCTGTCTGGTTCTATCGGAGGAATACTTGCTATTAGTAAACCTATTTATTATGAAATAGTTGACAGTGTAACAGATATTGATAATGCAAGGATTTATCATACATCATATAGACAAGTTGATGTACACATGCAGAATAATCCGACTGATATTGTGAGCCGCGCTCCTTTTACATACGGACTTGATGAAATAAAACTTCATCCCGGATTTTATATAAAAGCTGCAGTTGCATTTGATTTTAGCAAAGAACCTCTTAAAACTAAGGTTTTGGAAACAGGTATTGCTTTTGATTATTATTTGACACCGTTCGAAATAATGGCAGGACAATCTCATATCAGTTTGTTTACAATATATCTGGCATACAGGTTCGGAAACAAATATGATGCTAGAATACACAGAGAAGCCAGACGATGGGAAAGAAAACAAAACAGGTCAAATCTATAATATATAACATTAATTAAATTTTTAATTAAAAATTTGTAAGAACTTAAAATATTTTGTATTTTGTGCCCTTTTGAAATGAATTTAATTTTTAAAATAATTGTAATATGAAAAAATTAGCATTAGGATTATTTATTTTAGTATCGGGAGCAGTTTTTGTTTTCTTAATTAATAATAAATTTAATATTGAACAAAAATATGTTCCAAGAATCAGCGAAGAAACTGTTTACGAACAAACTGTTGCCGGAGCTGCTCAGTGGTTATCTGACAGAAGGAGAAATTTAGAAACAGGAAAAGTTGATATTAAAGATATTGAAAGAGCCAGAAAGCAAATTGCTGAATTAAGAGGGCAAAAAGGCGGATTAAATCTGCAATGGAAATATATGGGACCCGATAATATCGGAGGCAGATGCCGTGCAATTTTAATTGACCCTGAAAATCCAAACACAATGTATGCCGGCGGTGTTTCCGGAGGCTTATGGAAATCCACCACCGCAGGCGGTTCGTGGAAACAAATAATTTACGAAGGCGATGAAGAAACTAATGGAATCCCTAATCTAAATGTTTCAAGTATATGTAGAGCTGCAAACGGAGATATTTATTTCGGAACAGGAGAAGGATTCTATATAGGCTATGGTACAGGTAGCAGAGGATTTAACGGAGCAGGAATTTGGAAATCAACAGATGGAGAACACTTCGAAAGATTGCTTTCTACATGGTCAACTTCCGATAGTAAAATTACTTTTTCTTTCGTTAATAAACTGGCTGCACATCCAACAAATCCCAATAAAATTTTTGCCGCTACCTACAGAGGATTAAGAGTTACAAGCAATGGCGGAGAAACATGGGAAAATCCGGTTAAAACTATTGCCGGTGCTCCTGCACTTGGATTTGCTGATGATGTAAAAATTTGTTCGCAGGGAAATATTATAATAACCAGAATAAACGGAATAACTTATGCATCTAAAAACGGAGGAGCCGAAGATACTTGGAATCAAGTTTCGGGTAATCAGGAACATCAAATTCCAAATCATCCGACTGCAGCAAGAATTGAGTTTGCAATCGCTCCTACAAATTCTAATTATATTTATGCTCAGGTATCTAAGCCGAATGGACAACTATTAAATGTCTATAGATCAAAAAACGCGGGTGATACATGGGAAATAATAGGTCCCGGTGGAAGTTCTGAATTTAATCCTCTTGGTGACCAGGGAACTTTTAATAATACAATTAAAGTATTTCCCGATAATCATAATGAAATAATTCTTGGAGGTCAATATTCTTTATGGTGGTGGGCTCAAGGTGAAACATGGGAAACAAGAACTTTCTGGAATTTTCCCAGAACACACCTTCTATATGTTCACGCAGATCAGCATGAACTTAGATTCCACCCTAATAATCCGGACATTATTTATGTCGGCTCGGATGGAGGAGTATCTCGTTCATTAGACAGAGGAATAACATGGCAAACCAGAAATAAATTTTTTGGAATAACTCAATTTTATCACATAGGATATGGTCCTAAAGGTTCTATAATCGGTGGAACTCAGGATAATGGAACTCTTTATTATGATATATTCAAGACTCCTACACAAGGGACAAACTATGAGTATAAAGAAATAACCGGAGGAGATGGCGGTTATTCGGAAATATCCCAACTTAATCCCGATTTCTTATTCTCAACAGTTTATTATGGTTCATTATACCGTTCAGACAAAAGAGGAGAAGAGCAATCTGTTTCAATGTATCCTCCGGAAAGCAAAATAATTAATGATGTATCACCAGGAGACAGAAATCAAGGACATCCTTTTATAACTCCAATTGCATTATGGGAAAGTTTTTATGACGAAAATTCAATTGATACCATAGAGTGGACACCGACATTTGAAATTGAAGCAGGAACAACTATTAATATTGAAAGTAAAGTTAGCGGACTATTTTATGAATATACTACCGAGGAAAACATAACTCCAGTATGTACAATCAGAATTCAAGATACATATCAAAGCACTCTTGCAGTTGGATTCGGAGGCAGTGTATGGATTTCCCCAAATTCAATGGATTTAAGCGCATTGGAGGGAGCGGAATGGTTCCCCGTTTTAAAATATTCTCCAAATAGTGCAAGCTCTTATGAATCTACACAACATTTACATTGGTCTAACGATGGAAATATTTTATATGTTGCAGCAAATATTATTTCAAATAATGCATTGGTAGGATCTGCTTTATACAGAATAAAAGGATTTAATGAATACAGAACAAATCGTGAAAGAGATTTTGACAGAGAAGAAACTTATAGCTTGGAACATGCAAGAATAGCAAGATTTAATAACAGAATAATTACAGGTATAGCAGTTGACCCTGAATTTGGCGGAAATGTTATAGTAACTCTTGGAAACTATGGTCGGTCAAATTTTGTATATCATTCAACCAGTGCAAATGTTGATCCTCATATAACATCAGGAATTGGTAATTTTGTAAACAAGCAAGGTAATTTACCTCCAATGCCTGTTTATGATGCTCTTATTCTTTGGAATGATTCTAGAAGAGTAATCGTAGGAACAGAATTCGGAGTTTATTCAACCAATGATATTACAGCAGCAAACCCAATATGGTATGACGAAAATAAAGGCTTTGACTATGTTGCTACATACAGCTTACGTCAACAAACACATAAAAACAAATGGATAAGCGAATTAAGCAGAGACAGTGGTGTTAGAAATCATGGGCATATCTGGGCTGGAACTCACGGCAGAGGAATATTCAGAACAACACAATTCGCAGGACCTGTTTATATAGAACCGATATCAAAAGATATAGCCGATGTAAGCAATATAAGTATTTTCCCAAATCCTGCAACAGATATTACAAATTTTGTTATTGAATTAAAAGAAAATACTGATGTTGAAATTCAATTGTTTGATTTACAAGGAAGAATGATAAAAACTTTTAAATATAATAATCTTCCAAAAGGTAAAACCACCAAACAATTTAACTGTTCCGACCTAAGAGCAGGAATTTATATTATCAATATGAGAGCAAATAATGAAACTTATAATACACGTTTAATTGTTCAATAACATTTAAAATTATTTAAAATAAAAGCCTCGATTATCGGGGCTTTTTTTTATATTTGCATATTTATTTAATTATTAATTATTAACCACTTTAAAAAATTTGTAATATGACTAAAATAAAATTAGCTATTAATGGATTTGGCAGAATCGGAAGAAATGCATTTAAAATCGCATTTGACCATAAAGATATTGAAATTGTCGGTATTAATGATTTAACCGATACAAAAACTCTTGCTCATTTATTAAAATACGATTCAACGCAGGGAATCTTTGACAGAGCTATCAGTTATGATAATGAATATCTTATTGTCGAAAACAGAAAATTCAGGGTAAGTTCCGAACGAAGCCCTGCAAATATTTCATGGGAAACCAAACCCGATGTTGTTATTGAAGCAACAGGAGTATTTCGTTCCAGAGAGTCCGCAAAAGGTGGATATGGAGACCATATCAAAAACGGAGCAAAAAAAGTAATTTTATGTGTACCTTCAAAAGATGAAGTTGATGCAATGATTGTGCTGGGAGTAAATGACCATGTTATTACACCCGATTTACAATGCGTTTCAAATGCATCTTGTACAACAAATTGCCTTGCTCCGGTAGCAAAAGTATTGAATGATAATTTCGGTATTGAAACAGGATTTATGACTACTATTCATTCATATACTAATGACCAGATTATACTTGACGGACCTCATTCAGACTTAAGGAGAGCACGTTCTTGTGCTGTTTCGCAAATTCCTACAACCACAGGCGCCGCTAAAGCTGTCGGAAAAGTACTACCCGAATTAAGCGGCAAACTTGACGGAATGGCAATAAGAGTCCCTACTCCTACAGGTTCTTGTGTCGATTTAGTTACAACACTTAAAACAGATGTTACTATAGAACAAGTAAATCAAGCAATAAAAAAAGCTGCCGAAGGACCAATGAAAGGCATCTTACAATACACCGAAGAACCTATCGTATCTGTTGACTGTATTCATAGCCCATACTCTGCAATATTTGATGCAGGCTGTACTATGATAATAGGAAATATGGTTAAAACTCTTGCATGGTATGATAACGAATGGGGATATTCCTGCAGAGTTGTTGAGCTTGCTAAAAAATTAATGTAAAAAAATATTCCGGATAAAATAGTTTATAAAGCGGAATCCTTTTCCGCTTTTTTTTATCCGAAAATTAAACTTTTGTTTTCCGTTCTTAAATATAAATATTTAGATTTGCATTGGGTTTTTCTTTTTAATTATGATTTTTGAACCTTTAATGTATGATTAAACGAATTTTTCTTTACATAATACTTTTATTTGTAATAAATATTTCCGGTTTTTCACAAACTGAATCAAAATTCCGGCAAAATAAAAGTATTAGTGTTTCTTACCATTACGGCTGGTTACTGCCCGAATATTCGTTTAATACATTACAAGCCATAGAACCTATTCACGGAGCAGAAATATCATTGGAAAAACATTCTTCCGGCTCAAATTACTGGCAAAGATTATATAAATATCCCGTAACAGGCATAAGTTTGTTTTATTCGGGATTATCAAATCCTGAAATATACGGAAAACAAGGTACAATATACGGATATACCGGAAGTTCTTTTATGCAAAATAACAAGATTAATATTTTCTGGAAACTCGGACTCGGATTTACTTATACTTCCGAAAAATTTGACTTTCATAAAAACCGGTTAAATGTTGCCATAGGTTCTAATTATAATGTTTACTTCAGAGCTGCAATGGGTTGGCAAACACATATATCCAATTCTTTTGTGTTTAAACAATCTCTTGATTTCAGCCACATTTCAAATATAAATATGAACGAACCTAATATAGGTTTGAACTGGCTCACTTTTAATAATACTATTTTATTTTTACCCAAAGGAAAACCACTATTTGATAATCCTGAAATTCCTGAACATCAAAAAAGGCTGGAACATCAATTTTTTTTATCGGGAGGACTGAAACATACAAAAACCTTTGAACCGTATCAATATATTACAGGCTCATTTTCATATAATTTATCATATAAACCTTCTCATATTATCGGCTTAGGAATTGGTGCCGACTTTTTTTATGATTCTTCCGTAAAAAACGTAATGAAAGATAAAGAATATGATTATTTACAAAAATACTCTTGGCATACAGGTATTCATGCAGAATTAAAACTTACATACAACAGATTAAGTCTCGGACTTCAACAAGGAGTTTATCTCGGATTAAAGGAAACAATCAATAATAATATTGTATATAACAGATCTTTTATGCAGTGGAAATTAAATGATAATGTTTTACTTATGCTGGCACTTAAAAGTCATATACATATACTTGACCATGTGCAAATCGGAGTAGGTTATACGCTAAATCAAAAATTAAAAAAATGATATCAAAGATAATTATAAAATATATCATTATTATTCTGTTCGTTCTCACTATAATTTCCTGTGATAAAGAAGGAGGATTATATTGTTTTCAAAAATCAGGCAATATTACTTCTGAAACATATCCCCTGCCCGATTTTGACACAATTGTATTTGATGATGTTTTCCATGTATATTTAAATCAGGACACTATTAATTATATTACAATAAACGGATTTGAAAATCTTGTTCCTTCAATAAAATATACTGTTGAAAACAAAACATTACGCATACAAAACACAAATATGTGTTTGTGGACTAAACCTAAGAAAAACAAGATAACACTCACAATAAATTTCAGTAATATTTCCAGAATTGATGTCGGGAAATCTTGTAAAATCCGAAGTGTAAATACTATAACAGGAGAAAAATTCGGTTTGGTTTTAAAAGATAAACTTCAGGATGTTCATCTGAAACTTAACGTTGATGAATTCTATTTTTGGAACGATTTTCCATGCGGAGGAGTATTAAAACTTGAAGGAAACACAAATATATTAACATTATGGAGTACTGCATTAATTCATATTGATGCACAAAACCTGAACAGTAAAATTGCAAAAGTAGAAAGCGATGCAAGAAGCGACATGCATATAAGAGTTTTGGAAGAACTGTACTGTACTATTAAACATATCGGTAATATATATTATTACGGCAATCCAGATATTATAGAATTTACGGACAAAGGAGATGGTATGTTGATTAAAGCGGAATAATATAAGTTTATCATAAAAGTAGTCCCACCAAGAATCGAACTTGGATCTACAGTTTAGGAAACTGTTGTTCTATCCATTGAACTATGGGACCAAAATTTTACATAGTTATCATTCTAACTCTTTAATTCTTGTAAAATCTTCTTTTGTGAGTTTTTTTCCGTTATAAGTAAGTGTTTCGCTAAGTTTAATGCTGTGTTTTTTAATTCCGTTGCTGAAATAAAGTTTAACATTCAGATATTCTTTAATAAAAGTTTCAATATTATCTGAATTTACAGACATTTTAGCTTCAATCATTGTACTTATTTCTTCCTGAAAAATCGGATAATTACCTTTTTGCCCGAAAACGACATAACTGCCCTCATGTCTGATAAATAACGCTTGCAAAGGTTGAAAACTTTCCTCATAAAGAGATGCAGGAAAAGAAATTTCTATTTTATAATCTTTTTCAACAATATTACCGGAGTTACGAATTAATACTTTCGGATAAAAACTCATACTGCTGTATTTTCCTCCTGTTAATACGGGCAATCCGTTGGTATTATAAATTCCCAAAAACTCCAACTCACAATGACTTAGTTTTCCGTATAACATTCTTACTTCGGATTCATCAAGAACAACAGCCTTATTTTTCTGAATTCTGTAATACTTATTATCAAAAAACATGTGAGGCTGGTCATTATTAGGCGGAATAATAAAATGTATGATACATTCGGAATTTGTTTCATTAATTTTAGTGATATGAATCCTCAGGTCTTTAACAGGCTTATCAATATGCGACTGAATTTCGTTATAAAACCATTCGGTATTTTTATCAAAATTATTTACTGGCTCTATTTTTTCGGCTCTGTTATATTTACACGAAATTCCATAAATTAAATCTCCTCCACCCGAATTTGCGAGTGCGGATATTATTTTTGCAAGTTTTGTCAAACTTCTTGGAGAAAAATCAAGTTCACTTCCTTTAAGCATTATCAATGAATCGTGAGTGCGGTTTTTATTATCAACCAAATCACGATAATATTCCGACGATATTTTATCAGGATAAGTCATGACTGCAAAAATAAAAAAATAAATTGTTAATTACTTTGTTGAAATATATTAATTTAAATGTTTGTTATAATTTATTAAAGATTATAGTTTTACATCAAAATAAAGTTTTACCGTTTTGGTACTGAATTATATTTGGATAGGATTTTTTGTCGTTGCCTTTGTAGTTGCATTGGTAAAACTTCTTATATTCGGAGATGTCGAAGTTTTCCCCGAAATAATGAATTCTACATTCGACCAAGCTAAACTGGGATTTGAAATATCCTTAGGTTTAACAGGTGTTATGACTTTATGGCTTGGAATTATGAGAATCGGAGAAAAGGGCGGTGCAATAAATATTCTTGCAAGAATAATGGGACCTTTATTTAACAGACTATTTCCCGAAATTCCTAAAAATCATCCCGTTCATGGCTCTATGGTAATGAATGTCGCCGCAAATATGCTAGGACTTGATAACGCTGCCACACCACTCGGATTAAAAGCTATGACAGAACTTCAGGCACTTAACAAGAAAAAAGATACGGCTTCAAACGCCATGATAATGTTTCTTGTATTAAATACATCAGGACTTACCATAATACCTGTAACTATAATGGTTTACAGAGCACAATT
>SLSH01000262.1 GCA_007130555.1 Bacteroidales bacterium | reverse complement strand
CCCTGCGCACCAACCGCAAAGAATCGACTGTTGTTTTCTCGATAGACCACACCATGGAAATCATGACTGGGAATGCCACCGCTTCCGGTATGGGAAGTCCAGGTTTCCCCATTGCCGGAGCTGAGCACGGTCCCCTGTCGACCGACCGCCACAATCCGACCACTCCCCACCGCTAGATCAAAGAGGTGTTCCGTGGTGTTGGAAAACTGCTGAGTCCAGCCACTGCCATCACCGGAGGTGAAAATCATCCCATTGTCACCCACCATGACGAAGCGGGAACCGGTCCACCTGACAGCGTTTTGATTCTGGAGCGTTCCGGTGCTGGCGGGTGTCCAGGAGATGGCATCGTCGGAGACAAAAGCGCTGCCGCGATCCCCCACCACCACGAATCGGGTGGGGTTGGAGGCAATCCCGCGAAAGGCGTTGAGCACCTGTGCGGACCGCAACTGCCAAAATCGGCCATCGGGCGAGGTGAGAATGCGGGAGTTGTCCCCCACCGCCACAAACTCGTTCAATCCCCAGGTAACTCCATGGAGTGCTTCGGTGATTCCCGGAAATGCGATGTGATCCGGATCCCGGGTGAATACAGATCCGGATTCACCGACCATGACAAACCGGGGACTTCCCTGCCCGGCACCATAGGCGATCCCGTTGACCGTGACCCCGCCACGGGATACAATGGTCCAATCACGTCCGTCACTAGAGATGATTTCCGCTCCCGCACCGGTGGCGCGGAAAACCCCATTGCCATAGGTGATCGCATTGAGCCGGTCGCTCAACCAGAGAGGACGTGGATCAAGCGCGGGGCCAATGACGATCCTTGTGGGGCGCACCACCAAGGGAGGATCGATGCGTTCCCAGTTGATCCCGTTGGTGGAAAGGTAGATCTGGGTAACTTGCTCATCGGGGTACCCAAAGTTGATCCCCTCAAAAGTGATCTCCATATTGCGCTCGGCGGCGGCGCCAATGGCGACAAACCGCCCCCGTTCCTGGGAATATGTCACATCCGTGATGATCGCTCCGCTGGGATGGGGATTGCGCCTGCCGCCCGACCAGCTAATGTCATCCGTGGATTGGAAAATGTGGGAATCCTCGCCAACCGCCACAAACACATTGTTGCCAAAGGCAACCTGTCGCATCGGAACGGTCCAGGTTTGCTGGACGGTCCACGCGTGGGCATCCGTGGAAACAAGGATATGCTGCCCCCCAACCGCGACAAAGCGATTGTTGCCAAAGGTAATGCCGGTGATGGGATCATCCACCGGAGAGGGCCGCTCCAACCATTCCTCGCCATCCGTGGAAATGAGAATGGTTCCACTATCGCCAACCGCCACATAGGTGTTGTTGCCAAAGATGATGTCTCGCAGAGCCGGGCCATCGGGTTTGGGGTTGCGTAAAGTCCAACGATCCAAGCCTGGGGAAAGGACATTGGTGGCGGTCAGGATGGTTTCAAAATCCCCCACCGCGGTGTAGTGTCCATCATGATACGAAAGGGCCCGCAAGCGGTTGCGTGTTCCGGATAACTCCGCGGTCCATTGGATGCCATCCCGGGAGGTTACGAACGCGAAGAATTCACCCACCGCGAGGAAGACCCCGTCCGCGATCAGCACATCGTGGAGGTCGGCGTCGGTGCCGGAGACCCGGGAAGTCCATGAGGTGCCGTGGGTGGAATCTCGAATCATGCCGTCACGGCCCACCGCGACAAAACGCTCATGCCCATACGAAATTCCAAGAAAATCGTTTTCCGTGCCTGATGGTTGCGGAGCCCATGAAGCCCCGTTGTTGGAGGAGGTCAGGACCGTGCCGTGGTCTCCCACCACAGCCCAGATATTAGCGCCAAAGGCGATGCCCCGGAACCCAATCTCCGCACCGGAGGTGCGCAGTGTCCAGTTGTTCCCATCGGACGAAGTGAGAATCGTGTAATTGTCCCCTGCGACTACATAAACCCCATTCGCAAAATGGATATCGCGTAAACGCTCGGTTGAGGGAACGTTCCCGGCGGGAATCCGGGTCCAGTCATCACCATCGTCGGATTGTAGGATGGCACCCTCCGCTCCCACCGCAAAAAATCCGTCGGGACCATGGGTTACTCCGTAGAGATCACTCGACACGGGAACAGTGTCAGCCTGACGCCATGGGTTTCCGCTCTCCGAAAGCATGATCAAACCGGATTCCCCGACCGCGACCCGGGTCTCCATCCCCGCGGTGGTCCCATGCAGGGTGGTCCGGTTGGCACTCTCATCAATGGTCCACTGAATCCCATCGGGGGTGGTAAAGATCGCGTAATTGTCCCCTCCGGCGAGAAATTGGCCGTTGAAGGAGAAATATGACAAAGTACGCAGATTGGAATCGAACCGGGAGATTGATTCATACCAATTGTCGCCATCACGGGTCCGGATCACCCGGCCACGGTCTCCCACCGCGATGATTTGGCCATTGCCGTATTGGACCCCGTGCAGATCATAAGCGGTTTCATAGAAACGGGTTGACCATGTGGTCCCGTTTTTCGATGCGGTGACGTAGCCGCGTTCACCAACCGCAAACACCCGCCAACCTGAAGCGGGAGCGCGGTCGAGGGGAATCGTGGTTAGGTCATAGAGATCGAAGGAGAGGCCGGTCTGGCGGGTTTGCCACGAATTGCCATCCGTGGAGGTGAGGATTGTCCCCCCGGCGCCGACCGCAATGGCGATGGAGGGATTCGCTAGGAATCCGACCGCATGGAGAGTCCGCTCCATCCCCGCCGGGGTTGTGGCAACCGTCCAGGTGGTGCCATTGCTGGAGTGCAGGATGGTTCCTCCATCGCCAACCGCCACAAATCCGAATGTTTCGCTAAATGCAATCCCCTGTAATGCAGAGGTAACCGGAGAGGTAACAGAACTCCAGGAAGTCCCGTTAGTGGACTGGAGAATGGTCCCGCCATCCCCCGCCGTCACAAACATGCCGTTGCCGTAGGCCACCCCATTGAGGTTGGCGGATGTCTGATTCTGGGGAGTGCTCCAAGTTCTACCATCGGTTGAGATCGCGATGCGTCCTTGATCTCCCACAACCACGACTCGCTGTTCCGAAGTGGCGAAATCATT
>SLSH01000166.1 GCA_007130555.1 Bacteroidales bacterium | reverse complement strand
CGGTGGATTACTACCGGGTGGCGCTGCAGATCAGGAACATGGCAGCGGCCGGAACGGTTCCTCATAAGACCACGGAGATGTGAGCCGCCCGCGCCGTGTCTTACCGTTCTTTTCGCAAATTGCGCTCAATGACCTTGATGATCGTGTCCCGCACAAAGGGCTTGCTGATATAATCATTCATGCCGGCCTGGAGAAAGCGCTCCCGATCTCCTTTCATTGAGTGAGCGGAAATCGCTATTACCGGGATATCACCCGCAAATCCGTTTGTGCCGTGACGACGACGAATCTCGCGTGTTGCCGTGATCCCGTCCATTCCGGGCATGGAGATGTCCATGAGGACCAGATCAAAGGGCGTCTGTTCCAGCATGGTGATCGCCTCGTGACCGTTCTGAACGGCCGTAACCTCGTAACCCGATTTTTCCAGTACGGTCCTGATCACGAGGATGTTCAAGGTGTTATCCTCCGCTACAAGGATGCGTCCTCTCATTCCCGGCCGGAGGTCGATTCCGCTTTCATCCACGTTCTCTGTTTCCCCGGTTTCGTCGGTTGGGGCGAGTTCAAGCGGAATGGACAGGAGGAACCGCGTGCCGCCGCCGGGTGCTGTCTCAAAATACAACTGCCCGCCCATCAGACGGGAAAGCTTGCGGGAAATCGCCAGGCCGAGCCGCTCTCCCTCAATCGGCTGCGTCTCCAGTTCCACGGTCCGCCGGAAAACCTCGTAGATTCGGCGTTGTTCCTCGCGATCTATTCCCGGGCCGGTGTCAACCACCTCAAAGGTGATTTCCCGGAGGAAGTCGGAGAGCAGCCCTTCCGAAACACTGATCGTAACTGCGCCGGTATCGGTGAACTTGATCGCGTTGCTCACGAGATTAACCAGAATCTGCCGAATGCGATTGCGGTCACCCATAAGAGTATTCGAGACGGTGTCGGGAATGTTTGTTCTCAGCTCAATCATCTTCTGCCTGGCGCTCGGCCCAAACAGGGCCTCAACGGACAGGATCAGGTCGCGCAGGCGGAACGGCTTTTTCTCCAGCTGAACCTGGTCCGCTTCCACGCGACCAACATCCAGTACATCATCGGCGATCGAGAGGAGCGACCGGGCGGAACTGTGGATAACAGCGATATAACCCTGTTGTTCCTCCGACAGATGCGTCTGCATCGCCAGTTCGCTCATGGAGATTATACCGCTCAGGGGCGTGCGCATCTCGTGGCTCATGTTGGCCAGGAACGCGCTTTTTGCGTTGTTCGCCGCAACGGCGTTCTCCCGTACCAGAATCAGGTCGTCCGTAATGCGTTTGTAATCGCTGATATCAACAGCCACGGTCAGGCACAAGGCCTCATCAGCAAAACCGGTGTGTCGCCGGCTTTCAAATCGCGTCCAGATCGGGGTGCCGTCACCTGCCGTTATCCGAATCTCCGTGGTTTGCCGGACACCCGTTTCAATAACGCGCCTCAGATGGTCCGCGAACGTTCCGTGATACTCCCGGGGAAGAAAGGAGACGAACGGTCGGTTCAGTGAATCCCGAACGTCGGTACGCAGTAAAAGGCCCCCCGCCTCATTGAGCTCACGAACGAAACCGTCTCCGTCAAAGACGTAGTATGCCAGCGGGGCATGATGGAAGAAAGCTCCGTAACGGTCGTCGACGTGTTTGGATTCTACCCCGCGGGACATAGCGGAAATTATACTATGAGCCGGGTTGTTTTCGCCAACGTGCCGGCTATGCTTCGGAACCCAGCAGGAACGCGCTTAACTCTGCGTAATTATTGCAGACGGGTATCTCCGGGTATGCCTCAACCATTGATGCGGGCGGGCAAAAGAACGCTCCTTTCCGGGCTTCCTGGATCATGGTCAGGTCGTTCCAGGAGTCACCGGCCGCAAATACCGTCAGGTTCATTGTGCTCAGCGCGCGTACCGCCTCGCGTTTACCGTTTTCCTGGCGTAACTGGTATCCCGTGATCTTCCCGTCGCCATTTACGATCAGGCTGTTGCAGAAGAGGGTGGGCCAGTCCAGTTGTCGCATCAGCGGCTGTGCAAACTCCTCAAAGGTATCGGACAGGATTATCACCTGGGTCCGCTCCCGCAGGGAGGCAAGAAAGCACGTTGCACCTTCCAGCGGCTTTATTGAGGCTATTACGGAGGTTATCATGGGTAACGTGATTCCATGCTTATCAAGAATGGTGAGCCGCGTTTGCATCAGCTCGTGGTAATCGGGGATATCCCGTGTGGTCAGGGTGAGCTCCGCGACTTCCGTCACGCGAGCGACATTTATCCAGATTTCCGGTACCAGCACACCTTCGAGGTCAAGACACACAACGCGCATGGCGTTTCTTATCACAGAACAGGGGGGAAACTCAATTGATGGTGGTCGCCCTGTGGATATTGATAGTGACCTGTTAATTTGTGCAGTAATGATATTAGTACGCACTCGTAAATTTTTATTGCGATGTATCGACGAAACGGCCGTATTTTCGCCATAAATACGGGTAATAATAAATAATAAAGAATTACAAAAACAAAAAACTATAATAATATCATAAAAATAATCCTTCGAAAGCTATGTATGAGTTGACTTTATATCCTATGTTCCTTAGTATTTATGAGGATTTACAAAGTGTTCAACGCTTGTTTTACCGTTTCCGGACCTGTGGTTCCGGAAACTGGTGGTAAGTCCGGTGATTTGGAAAGCTCTGCGCAAGCAGAGGGGCAAGAGAATCTATAAAAGGAGTTTTTATGAGGAATTTTACACGAATTGTTGCATTCGTTCTGGTAGCGATGCTGGCAACCACGGCCGTGTTTGCCGGCGGCGCCGCGGAAGATGATGCCAAGACGGCGCGGCTGACGTACGTCAACTGGGAAGAGGGCGTGGCATGGACCCATCTTGTCAAGGCTATCCTGGAAGATGAGATGGGCTACGACGTAGAAATCGTCGCCGCCGACGTTGGTCCCGCCTACGCGGCCGTTGCCGCCGGGGACGCGGACGCGTTCATGGAAGCCTGGCTCCCGGGCCTTCACGCTACGTACATGGACGAGCTTGGCGATGATCTGATCGATCTCGGCATAATTTACGAAGACGCCGTCAGCGGACTGG
>SLSH01000160.1 GCA_007130555.1 Bacteroidales bacterium | reverse complement strand
GTAGCTCGTCGGGCTCATAACCCGGAGGTCGCAGGTTCGAATCCAGCCCCCGCTACAGGATAAAACAACTCATCAAAAAATGATGGGTTGTTTTTTTTTGATTCTTTTCCTGTCCAAATATGGTGGTGTCGATATCTATGATTTTTTTTGGGATTTTTTAAAGAGCATTTTTGATTTTTTTTGGAATTTTATAACTACCATTTGAAAAACTAAATAAAAAAAGACTTACAATTTTAATTCTTGTAAGTTTTTTTTTTATTTGCAACCCGATTAGTTAATAAAATTGTATTTTTATGAAAAATTTCTAAAGTAATATATAAATGTATATATGAAAACAAAACCAACATTAAAAAAGATTAGAATTATTGCCCGTACTCATGTAGGTATGCAACGTAGCAATAACGAAGACTATCATGGTTATTCCACCGATATTTTTAATAATGAGGATTGGCATTTTTATGAAGAGTCTGCAATTAAAACCAATAAAAATCCATATATTATGGTAGTTGCAGATGGTATGGGTGGACTGGAAATGGGAGAAGAGGCTTCGAGAATTGCAGTTGAAACAACTAAACAGTTTTCTTTTGATAATGCAAAAGAAATTTCAGAAGCTACACAATCTGAATTAGACAGTTTGTTTAAAAAATTATTTGCAGATATTAATGATGAGATATTAAAATTTGCAAAAGAAAATGGAAAAACCGAAGGAGAACTCGGAACAACATTAGTTATTGTTCTTGTAATAAATAATGAAGCACAAATATACTGGATAGGCGACAGCAGAGCATACATGTTCCGCAAAGGAAAACTGCAATTACTTACCAAAGACCATAGCTATGTACAGGAATTGGTAGATTCGGGGAAACTAACCTATGAGCAGTCTTTTTTTCATCCCGAAAGTAATATTGTTACTAAGTATATGGGGGATTATAAAAACACACCTGTACCCTCGCATACAAAACAAAATCTCGAAGATGGAGACATTGTTTTAATATGTTCCGATGGTCTTAACGGAATGTTGCAAGACAAAGATATAGAGGATATATTTTATTCATCAGATGATTTATCTGGAATTTGTCAAAAACTAATTGATGATGCTAATACTCTTGGAGGAAATGACAATAATACTATTATTTTAAACTCGTTTGGGGATTTTCATAAACACAGACCTAAAATTAATCCGAATAAGCAGCTTAATAATGGCAAATTACAAACAGAAACACGGATAGTAAATAATTTCATTAAAAAAATGCACAAAACCACTACAAATAATAAAATATGTTGTAAGTTTGTGCAAAATGAAATAAAATGATAAAAGAGATTTTTAACGAAAATAACGGCTATCTGTTTTCTAAAGAAATTCGTGGTAAACGAAATCTTTATTATGAGTTAAAACAACTTATAGATAATGGCTCTGTTGTTCAAATGAAGCGAGGGCTTTATAAATATCCTGAATATGCAAAACTTAATCACTGGCAGGAAATATCTTTAATGTATTCTGATGCCGTAATCTTTTTGTTTTCAGCTTTTGCTTATTATAATTTATCAACTTATATGCCTTCTGTTACTCATCTATCCATAAAACGTGGCGAAAAATTAAAGACATCTAAATATATGCCTGCAAAAATTTATCATATAAACTTAGATTTTTTTAAGAAACACATTAGTAATTTTGATGGTGTAAAAATATACAGCTTAGAACGTACCGTTTGTGATGCCATAAAATATGAGAAACAAGTTGGTACAGATATTATGACTGAAGTGATTAAAAACTACTATAAAAGTGAAAAATGTAATTTGAATTTACTTTCCAATATTTCAAAAGAGATAAAAATAGAGAAAAGAACAAAAGAAGTAATGCAACTGATAACTAATTTATGATCAATAGCAAATCTATAAGGGCAAAGCTTAAAAATATTGCTGATAATAATAATATAGACTTTCAGTCTTGTATTACACGTTTTTTGCACGAGAGGATTATTTACAGAATTTCAATTTCTGAATACCGTGATTGTTTTATTTTAAAAGGGGGCAATCTTATTTACTATTTATTCAAAATGAATGCAAGACCCACAATTGATGTTGATTTGCTTTGTAAAGGTGTCGAGAACAACAGCATCGAATTAGTCGATGTTTTTAAGCGTATTTTAAGCATTAAAGTAGATGATGCAGTATGGTTTAATAAAGATAATATTTCTACTGAAATAATTGCTGAGCGAAATAAATACAACGGAATCAGATTGATTCTCAGTGGAGGTTTCGACACCATTAAACAAAATATACACATTGATATTGGATTTGGGGACTCCATTACTCCACAACCCGTAAATATTTCATTTCCTGTATTGTTAGAAACAATGCAAATACCCGATTTATTAGCATATAATGCTGAAACTGTTATTGCCGAGAAATTTCAAACCATGATTTTTCTTGCAGATTTTAATAGTAGAATGAAAGACTTTTTCGATGTTTATACACTGCTTGAAAGTGGGCAATACGATAAAGAAGTGCTTAAAGATGCTGTAATAGCAACATTTAGAAACAGAAATACTCATTATGCCGAAAACCATATTTTGTTTTCAGATGAATTTGCTAATAATCAAAACCGAAACAAAATTTGGAAAGCATTTTTGAAGAAAATAAACTATAAAGGTGTATTGCAATTTAGGGATGTAATAGATAAAATCTGTACCGAACTTAAGCCGGTATGGGATAATTTATAAATCATTTCGGTATTATATTAATTATTAAATTTGTATCTATAAAAAAACTATATCAATTCCCGTTTCCATTGTCCGTCAGGACATAAATTATAAATCTTTTCTACTTGATAATTTTATATCCCCTGTATTTGCAGTAGTTGTAGAAATTTTCTATAGCTTTAAAATCGTCAATAAAGTTAGATAGTTTAAGCCTTTCCGCTACAAGATAAGACAACTCATCATTTTTTGATGGGTTGTTTTTTTTGTTGAAAAGAAAAATATTATATTTTTGCAATGATTTTGATAAATCGTTAAAGGATTCTTCGTTTTTTTAAAATCAAAAAAAGTACTTTTCATTGCGATGTGATGATAAAGTTGAAGCAAAAT
>SLSH01000221.1 GCA_007130555.1 Bacteroidales bacterium | reverse complement strand
TTCACGTTCGGTCATTTTAACAGAGTGAAACGGAAATTTGGCATTGGCCGCTACAGATAATTCCGCGACACGCGAAAAGAGTGACGCGGCCAGTCGCGGCGAACAGAATGCTTCTTTACGGTAGACAGAGCGGATATTTTTCACCAAATGGTCAAAAGAGGATTCCTTTAAGACATAACCTGTTGCGCCGGCTTCAATGCATGCCATAATTTCATCAGTCAGGTCAATCAGGCCGAGAATAATCACACGGACATCAGGAAAATCCTTGTGCAGCAGCTGAGTGATCTCAAGGCCTCCTTCATCAGGGATGCCGACATCAATCAGCGCGACATCCGGCCTTAAATCTCCGATGCCTTTTAACGCGTCACGGCCGTTCATGGCCGTGCCTGCAACGGTAAAGCCTTTCTGCTCTCCCAGCATGGAAACCAGTCCTTCAAGCAGCAGACAATTGTCATCCGCGATAAAAATACGAATAGATGCTTTCTGCGTTTCTGATTCCCTTTTATGTATCCGATTAAGCATTCTGTTTTTTTTCTGATTGAAATATAAAACCTGAAGCGGCATCCTTTCATCCGGATGCGTTTATTGAAAAGACGACGCTCTGATTATTCGAAGCCGAAACTTTATTGTTTCAAACCTGTTATGAGCTTTAGTAATAAGATATGCGTTCTGTTTTTGAAAGTCAAGTATTAATATTGCAACAGAGTATCCCCCAAAAATTATTTCAAAGCGAGCGCTAGCTGATTGTTACCTGTTTTGGGTTTATTGGCAGGCCATCTTATTGTGCCTGAAGAAAAGACACTGCTGACCAGTTTGCTGAGTTTATAATAGTGAAAACTCCCAACATCCTTTATCTGGTATTCGACAGTTCATAGGTGTTTTTGCCCATTTAAACTGACTTAAGTTCAATATTTTCGTTCATTGAAAACCTGATTTTCCAAAAAACACATAGACACACGAATATCGTTTAACCTATTGACATTTATAGAGATATTTTGTATATTTTAGGTATGTATATACGAAAAATATCCCGCAAGAACAAAGACGGTTCGAGGGTCTCCTACGTTCAACTCGCCCACAATGAATGGTCGCCTGAGAAAGGACATTGCCAGGCCAAAGTCCTTTACAGCTTCGGACGGGTAGAAGACGTGGATGTTGACCAGCTCAAGCGCCTGGTGAAAAGTATCAGCCGATTCCTCCCAGCTTCGGATGCTGCTGAAGCCGAAGCCATGATCAGGAACAGAGGGCGAAAACTGACCTGGATCCAAAGCCGTTCGTATGGAGGTATCCATGTGCTTTTTGAACTCTGGAAACAGCTTGGCTTTGACAAGTTAATCCAGAATCGTATCCAGAATCGAAACTTCTCAACACCGGTTGCTCTATCGATTTTTGCCATGGTCGCGGGTCGTGCACTGGCACCTTCCAGTAAACTGGCGCTGACCGACTGGATCGAAAACGATGTTCACATCCCGGAGCTCCCTGCCGTTGCCGTTCAGACGCTGTACAGGGCTATGGATTTCCTTCTTGAACATCAGGATGATTTGGAGAAGGAGCTCTACTGGGCTGTAGCCGATCTTTTGAACCTGGAGGTGGATCTGTTGTTTTTTGACACCACCTCGACCTACTTTGAAACGGCCGAAGAAACGGATTTGAAGCAATACGGCTATTCCAAGGACAAGCGGCCTGACCGTCCGCAAGTAGTCGTCGGTCTGGCCGTAACCCGTGACGGTATCCCGGTCAAGCACTGGGTGTTCCCGGGCAACACTTCAGACATGTCCACAATCAAGAAGGTCAAGGATGACCTTGGAAGCTGGCGTTTGAACCGCTGTATTATTGTTCATGACCGGGGCATGTCTTCAGAGGAGAATCTTCAGTATCTTCAGCGCGGTGGCGGCCACTATATTGTCGGCCGCAAGATGCGCAGCGGTGAAGACGAGATCGAAGAGACTCTAGGAGCCAAAGGCCGTTACACTGAAATTCAGAAAGGTCTGCTTGCCAAGGAGGTCATTGTCGGTGCCGGAGAAAAACGCAAACGGCTTGTGATCGTCAAGAACCTCTCTACCGAAACCCGTGACCAGAAGACACGAGAAAAAATGATCCAGGCCCTTCAGGAACAGATTGATCATCTCAATGCCAGAAAGACAAAGAATCACAGCAAAAAGGTATGCGCACTAATATCTCACCGGACGTACGGCAAATATGTGAAAGAACTGAAAGACGGTACGTTGAAGCTCAATAAAATGAAACTTCGTGAATCTGGCCGCTATGACGGGAAATATATCATTGAGACCAGTGACGATACTCTGAGCTTAAGGGACATTGTCTTGGGTTACAAACAGCTCTATGACATCGAAAGGGCTTTCAGAACATTAAAAACGGATTTGGATCTGCATCCGAATTATCATAGCTGTGAAGACCGGATCCGGTGTCATATATTCCTGTGTTTCATTGCCCTGGTTCTGGTGCGGATTATCGAAAATAAAAGCCAGAGAACCTGGAGTAAAATCAGGAGATCACTTATGCGCATTCATTACGGAGAGTTCATTGTTGACGGAAAGAAAATTTTTCAATTAACTGAACTCTCTCACGACCACAAAAGTTTGCTTAAGTCGTTAAATATCAGTGATCCAAGGCCATTCTTAGGCATTCAGAATATAGAAAATTCATAGTAACACGACCCCTTTTTAGAAAGGCACTATAATCATATTAATCACAATGGCTTAGTGCCTGTATTTTTAACCTATGACTGTCGAACACCAGCGTCACGCTGAGCGAAGTCGAAGCGCTTTCTAGTATGTGACGATATGCTGTTCCGGACTGCACGGTCGGCAAATACGCTCATACGGACAATATCTAGAATTTCTGAAAACCCAATGTCCAAGTTTCAAGGGTTTTGACCTTGATCATTGGTTATTCCTTGTTGGGCGTTGGATATTCAATCTTTTCATTAGAGAGAGTGCCTCAATCAGATAAAACGCATTTTTGAACTGTTTTACCGTTACAAACGCGGTGATGGGTGTGTTTTGACAGAAGGGGGTGTGCAGCCTTTATCTTATTCTGTACGATGGTTCTTTTTTATTTTTTCCCAG
>SLSH01000347.1 GCA_007130555.1 Bacteroidales bacterium | reverse complement strand
TATTTACATTTACAGGTTTACATAGTTCAGGACAAAATATTTTATTTAATACTCACAGTCAGGCTTTTGATTTAAAACAAAACAATCTTAAAACAAAAAATGATTCATCGTTTATACCTCTGAGATATTTGGCTATTAATGTGGGGAATGCTTCTCCCCTGTTTGGATGTTGGGAGTACAGACTTTGCAGAGCTGAAGATGTAATAAGTCTCAGAAATTATATAAACACATGGCAACCGGATATAATAATGTTTTCCGAGATACTTATGAGTAAACAATTAACAGATACCATGTACAACGGTCCTGTATTACCTGACGGATACGATGGCGTTTGTGGCAAAAGCGTATGTCGTTTTACGGGACAAATTGTAAGCTATGATGCCGATGATGCTTCTCATGAGCATGAATGTATAGCATGGAAAACTTCAAGATTAGAACTAATTCAAGAAAGCGAACTCTCTGTTTACGGACGCAATGATGAATACGGAAAGGATAATTGTAAATACTGTTTTACAGGGTTTCGGGCAAAACTTTTACTTAACGGCTTTGATACAATTACCGCTGTTGCTGTTCATCCCAATGCTACAAAATCAGAATGCAGAATATGGGAAATATCAGAATACTGGTCTCGATTAGCTACAGGAAATAAGGTAATTATCGGAGGAGATTTTAATAGTGATGATTATGACGAAATACAAGTTCCCGAAGATTTTAAAGTGAATTTTACTAAAGGACATTACTGGGATTTAGCTCACTATCCCGATCATTATTCTTTGGTAGCCGCACTTGGATTATGGAAAAAACATTTAGATCATGCTTTTTCAAATTTTGGCGAACCATGTACTGATTGCGGAAGTATATATGGAACAGAAGACCTTATTTACGGAGCAGCTATCGGAGGATATAACGACCATCCTAGAGCAGATGAAGGGGACGGATTTGACCACAGACAACTTCTTATAGATATGAAAATACCCTGTGCTTTACCGAAGTCAAATTTCGGATATCATATAAATGATTTAGAAATAACTTTTGAAGATTCCAGTAATAATACTGAAAAATGGATATGGGATTTCGGAGACGGAAATTATTCGGATGCTCAAAATCCCGACCATCTATATGACGAATACGCTGTGTATGACGTTTGTCTTACAACAGTTTCTGCATGCGGCTCCGATATATTGTGTAAAACAATTGAATTAATGCCTGCAATATCTCCCGCAATATCAGATAATAGTCAGATAAAGATATTCCCGACAATTGTTAATGATTATTTATTTATTGAATTTAATGACTTATCATTTTTTGATAAAAATACAAGTCTAAAATTATATAATACTATGGGAGTCTTGTTAGAGATTTATTTATTAGACAATAAAGAAACAAATCATTTAATAAATCTATCGGAATTAAATACAGGGGTATATGTAATTTTAATCAGCAACCCTGAAATACAACATGTAAAACGTATTATCAAGAAATAAGAATCCGGAATCCAAAAAAAAACTACCTCAAATTCTCATAATACCACCCGATAGCTTTTTTCAAGCCATTATGAACATCAAATTCGGGGTTATAGTTCAATAATTTTTTTGCTTTTTCAATTGATGCCAGAGAATGTTTAATATCTCCGGGTCTCTCATCCTTATACAATGGTTTTATTTTGGCAATTTCCGTGTCAAATTCCGATAAATAGGAGATAAGTTGAAACGTAAGTTCATTAAGATTATTTGTTTCGCCAAAGGCAATATTAAAAACCTGATTTATAGCTTCTTTATTTTCGGTTGTAGCAGCTAATTCATTTGCAATAACAGCATTGTCTATATAGCAAAAATCTCTTGTTTGTTTTCCGTCCCCGAAAATAACGGGAGATTCATGATTAATCAGCAATTTTATAAATTTCGGAAATACTGCGGCATATTCGCCTTCGGGACTTTGTTTTTTTCCGAAAACATTAAAATATCTTAATCCTATCGTTTCAATACCATAAAGTTTTGCAAAAATATCGGCATACAGTTCGTTTACATACTTGGTAATTGCATAAGGAGATAAAGGCTTTCCCGTTTTTTCTTCCACTTTTGGAAGTTCTTTTGAATCGCCGTAAACAGACGAACTGGTTGCATAAATAAATCTTTTTATATTTGCCTCAACAGATGCCTGTATGACGTTCAGAAAACCGCTAATATTAATGGCGTTTGTCGTAATCGGGTCCTTTACCGAACGGGGTACCGAGCCCAGTGCCGCCTGATGTAAAACGATATCAACGCCTTTAACCGCATTTCTGCAGGTTTCGATATCTCTGATATCTCCTTCGATTAATTTAAAATTCGGTAAATCACTAAATTCAATGATATTTTCTTTTTTGCCTGTGATAAAATTATCGAGACAAATAATTTCATTGTTCTGATAAACAAATTTTTCTATTAAATTAGATCCGATAAAACCGGCTCCTCCGGTAATAAGTATTTTTTTATTTTTTAAGATTTCCGTTGACATTTTATTTTGCATAGTTAACAGAACGACTTTCTCTTATTACCGTTATTTTAACTTGTCCGGGATATGTCATTTCATCCTGTACACGTTTTGCTATTTCGAAGCTTAATTTTTCGGAATCTTCATCTGAAATTTTATCGCTTCCGACAATAACTCTTAATTCTCTTCCTGCCTGTATTGCATAAGTTTTCATTACTCCCGGATACGAAAGAGCCAGACCTTCAAGGTCTTTTAATCTTTTAATATAAGATTCCACTATTTCGCGTCTTGCACCCGGTCTTGCTCCCGAAATAGCATCACAAACCTGTACTATCGGAGATATAAGGCTTGTCATTTCAATTTCTTCGTGATGAGCTCCGATTGCATTGCAGATTTCGGGCTTTTCTTTAAATTTCTCTGCCAGATTCATCCCCGCTACAGCATGCGATAATTCAGATTCTTCATCAATTACTTTTCCGATATCATGAAGAAGACCTGCTCTTTTTGCAGTTTTTCTGTTTAATCCTAATTCCGAAGCCATAATTGCACTCAGGTTTGCGACTTCACGGGAATGTTGTAATAAATTCTGCCCGTAAGAAGAACGATATTTCATTTTTCCTATCAATCTTACAAGTTC
>SLSH01000028.1 GCA_007130555.1 Bacteroidales bacterium | reverse complement strand
TAATTAATCAATTGATATTCATTTGCTTTAACTAGTGCCTCCGATGCTTTATTTTCAATAATTACACAATCGTCAATAATAATATCGGCATTATAATTCCCCACAAGAGTTGTTTCATAAAAAACTTTAATCGGAAATTCACTTTTACAATCAAACCCCATTTTTTTTAATTCAATAAGCATAGCATTATGATAAACCTTTTCCAAGAAACCATATCCAAGTGAATTATATACATTATAAAATGCTTGTATTATTTTTTCCGTTTTGTCTTGATGTAAATATTTCATAAAATTATTATTTAAACGCCGATAATGACTTTATTTGAACGAATTCTTATAGATTTTTTATCATTGATAATCCGTAGTATTAGAGTTATCTGTGTTCAATAATATTATCTTGCTAATGATAAAAGTGCTCTGAACAGCCGATATCCTTCAATAAGATCATTCTGATAGAACCGGACTGTTCTGGGAGCAATTCTTTCTACTCCGGGTATAAGTTCTGCGACATCAGCTTGCTGAGCATAAAGAAAATCAATTTCAAATTTAACGGGGTTTTTTATTTTTACGGCTTCTATTTGATTTAATTTATTCAGTGCAATTGTTGTATTTTCTTTAATTTTTTTCTGAGCTACCGAAGGCACAAGAGTATTTGCGGCATATCTTCCAATACCTTCTTTAAGTTCGAGGCATACGGTATTTGGGTTAATAAAACTTTTTATCTGTTCACATAGTTCTTTATCACCGGTAATTAAAACAACAGGAACACCAAAATATCCTGCAACAGCCGTGTTAAGTTCTGTTTCTCCCATTTCTATATCATTAACTCTTAATGAATAAACCGATGCACTTGAGTATGAGTGGTCTAATACGCCATTTGCCGATCCTGCACGAGTATGATAACCTATGAAAATAACCGCGTCAAAAGATTCATCTATACCCTGCATCATACCAAGAGGTTTAGGATTTCCTGATATTATTCTTGCAGCAGGATTAAGTTCATGTACCAAAATATTTCTCATATTACCATGCGAATCATTAATTAGAATTTCGGTAGCTCCTGCCTCTAAAGCACCTTCAATAGCTGCATTGGTTTCCTGAGTTGTCCACATTCTTGCCATATTATAATCTTTACCGTCTGCCAATACCTGATCTCTGGCAACAACACCTGCAACGCCTTCCATATCAACAGAAATATAAACCTTCAGCCCATCCTGACTGTTTGAAATATAAACAAATAAAATAATCGAAATAAACAGTAATACAGTTTTTTTAATCATGACTTATATTTTTAAATTGTTTTAGTGGAGCATATCGGAATCGAACCGATGACCTCTTGACTGCCAGTCAAACACTCTAGCCAACTGAGCTAATGCCCCATGTTTTTATTTTATTTTAACAAATTTACCGCTAGTACTGTATTTGCCGTTTTTATCTGTAATTTGATAAAAATAAGTACCATTACTCAGATTTTCGGTATTATATTTTGTTAGTTTTTGATTTTGATTAATAATTATTTTTTCTGTTAAATCTCCGTTAGCGGAAAATATAAGTATATATCCTGAAACCTGATTATTAAATGAAAAATACATAAAATCCGTTGCAGGATTCGGATATATATTAAAATTACTAAAATAACCGCTTTCCACAAAATTATCGGGGTTATTTTTATTATATCTGTAGTCAACCTGAGTAACATTTTCAAAATCATTTGTCATAAATAATTCTGCCAAAGGATATTCCATATTTTTAGTCCAATAACTGTAAGATGATAAGGTGTCAATTATAGGAAATTCAACGGGTAGATCTAATCCCGGAATGCTTCCTATCGGCATATACCATCCGTAAGTACTATGTCTTAATAAAATATCAATAGTTGTAATCATTATCTTTTTTTCTCTGAGATAATCAAATACCCCATTAAAATTATTATCTCCGACAAATTCCATTGAGCCGTATTTATCAAAATTTGAATTAAGAGACAAGCTTATTTCAAATTTAACGGTATCAAAAGTTTCCATTACCCAGTCATAATAATCAGAAGGAATAATTTCCTCATATACGGTTATATGGTCTTTATGCTCAAATTCTCCTGTATCCGAGTGTTCATCCTGATAATCAGACGGGAGATTGTATAAAGTCAGAGTTTCTATAACATTCATATCCATATTTACTCCTGTAAAAGGGTTTTGTACCTGAATTCCGATTAATTCAACTTTGTGCTCCAAGATAATCAAATACATAACAAATCCGTCTATTGTTGTATAAGCACAATTAGCTTCGGGATATGAATTTTCGATATCTGTTTCGGAAGGCTCAATAAATCTGAGAGTATCAATTGATGTCATTTGCCAGTCCAGATCGTCGAAAACGGGATTTTCTTCATCAAATAATTCGAAAAAACTTATACCTTCGGTAGAACCTGAAAAATATTTTATCTGGGGGATTTCATCCCCAGCATCAAATACATCTGTACGGATTATACTTATCTGTCCGAAAATAATAACAGAACAAAATAGCAATACTAATATCGCTATATATCTTTTTACATACATAAAATTTCGATGAATTATTTAGTTAAAAACCGTTTGTTCATTAATAGTGATTTTTGCTTCGGCAGTTTTGTTATGCTCAAGAATTAAAATTCCTAGTCCCCTCCTATCAACAGGATATCTTCTATCTCTGTATTTAGTAACTTCTACTCTATAAATTGCTTCATATTTGAATGTAA
The DNA here is from genome assembly GCA_007130555.1 of Bacteroidales bacterium. Classification (GTDB taxonomy): domain Bacteria; phylum Bacteroidota; class Bacteroidia; order Bacteroidales; family ML635J-15; genus SLSH01. The sequence goes on along the minus strand of SLSH01000028.1, from coordinate 385 downwards.
AAAAAGCTTCACCGCTTCTGTCTGTTTCTGACGTATCTGCAATGGGTTTATCCTCATCGGGTGTGTAAATAATCGTATGAGCACTATCTTTTACCGGAGCCCTTACTACTACCATTGCTCCCTCAACAGGCTCTCCTTTTTCGTCTATAACATAAACTTTTGCGGTAGGATTTTTAGGCTTTGGACAAGCGGTAAGAAGTATTAACATACCTCCGAAAATCATTACAGATATTAAGATTAATATTGCTTTTTTCATAATCATTTTTTATTTTTATATTTGCACAATAAAACTAAAAACATTACAAAAGTACTTAATAATTATGATATTTTCAAATTTTTCTTTATTTTTTTTATTTTTTATAATATTTTTTTCATCATGCACTTG
>SLSH01000174.1 GCA_007130555.1 Bacteroidales bacterium | reverse complement strand
GTAATATGCAAATTTTTTTAATAAAAAACAATAAAATATAAATCCCTAGTGTTAAGCGAGCTTGAAAAATGAGTTTTCATCGTTGGTGCAGCAGTATTATCATAAGCTAAAACTTCGATTAAATTTGTGGTAGTACCATTTAATTTTTAAAAATTTAGCCTCCGTTTCCTTCAAAAACACACCAAAATCTCACAAATATAAAATATTTGCAAAAAATACCAGAACAGATTATCTAATACATTTCTCTGCTCTAGTATTTTTCTGATTTTGTTTTATAAATATTTACTGCTGTACAACTAACTTTCCTGATTGAATTGTATTCCCATTATTTATTACCTTGTAGAATAACAATCCTGATGTAAGGTTAGCCGTTTCGAGGATAGTGAGTTCTTGAGTAATCGGCATATTAATTATTTCCACACCCGCAACATTAAATATTCTCAACTCAGATGTTTTAATCTTTGAGATATTATTGACACGAATTGTCATTGATGTACTTAGTGGATTCGGGTAAATTGTAACTGCATCAGTATGTGGATCATCAGATTGAACGCTTACTGTTTCACAATTACCAGGTATCATTTCAGCCACAGCAGTAATTGCTGTAGTGGTTATAGCTCCAACGGTTGTTAGTGCTCTGCCGTTAAGTACAACTCCTGTATTGATTGCTCCCAAAGCCCCGTTATTACCTATTATGGTTCCGCAGAAAGTAGAATAATTGTTTATCTCTACCGCACCTTCAATCTTCCAGTACACATTTTTTGCCTGTGCTTCGTTTATCATCTTAACTACTGAATAAGTACTTGTAGTAAGAGCTCCGTTTATCTGTATGACAAATACTGCATCTGCATTACCTTGTGCATTGAGAAAAAGTGTATCAGTAAATGTTGCTGCTCCACCCATAAGGTAGGTATGTGGGGTAAGAACCAGGCTATTGCCAAACTGTTCAGGATACAACAACTCTATATCATAAGGAAGTGTGTTAATATAATTATATGCAACCAACAGGTCTGATGCAGCTTGCGCTGTAGAGCCGTCAGGAATAGGATGAATTGTGCCGTTTACAAGTAATGGGTCATAACCTGTTGTTGAGCCTACATTTGTTCCAACATCACCTGTTATATTAGTTATACCTGTGTTTGTAACGTCGCCATCAGAGGAGAATATTGCATAGCAGGCTGCTGAACCAAGTTCAGGAGCTATTGGTCCGTTAAGTATCGGGCTTCCGCAACCAATAGGTGTGTATGCCAGCACTCCGTCAACAGTAATTGCCCCGGCGATAGAGAGGGCTCTTCCTTCAAGCGTAACACCTGTATTCATTTCTATTGCTGCGTTGTTAGCAATAACAGTTCCTTTCATTGAAGTTCCGGATGCCATATCTACCAGCCCTTCCACTTTCCAAAACACATTGCAGGCAAGGGCTTCGTTAATCAGTTTTACTTTTGAATCTGCCCCTGTTGAAAGTGATCCATCAATTTGAAAAACAAATACAGCGTTTGGATCTTCTTCCGCATCAAGGATGAGATTCAGGTTAAGCGTGGATGCTTCCGATATAGAGTACACACCGGCGGTAAGAGTATCTCCGTTTCCCAGCAAAGGTGCAGGGAAGAAAGTCGGAGTGGTATCGTTCAGCTGGTTGTATGCAATCAGCAAATCTGTCGCACATTGTGCACTTTCACCATCTCCATCATGCATAACACCATTTACATTTCCAAAATTGGTACTGGAACCATTGTTTGTGCCAACATTTCCGGTAAGCTGCGAAATACCTGTATTACTTACTGCCCCATCTGTAGAAAACAGGACAAAATCAGCTGCAGTTCCAAGATTAGGAACTTGTGCAAAATTAACACTTGGAATAATAAGCAGTAAAACTGCTACAATTGAATAAAGTACATTTTTTATCATAATTTTCATTTTAAGTTGTGAATGAATTTTTACAATTACAAAAATATGACTATGTACACATAATAGGTATTACATAATTATAGATTTAAGTTACATATATCACAGATTCACAAGATTTACATTTCGATTTTTCTTCGGTTTCTTGTAAAAAGAAGGGATTAGTCCAACTTATTTATTCTACAGGAAAAACCAATATAACTCATAATATACTTTTCGTATTGTTATGGTCCATTCCATTATTTATTTAATTTCTCCAAAAATAAAACTTATACAAATATTGTTTTTTGTCATGTGTTCATAAAATATTTATTGCCGTTTGTTTTTATTTTTCTCAGGGCTCAATACAAAAAAACAATTAAGGCTTAATTCTTCTTAGTTTCTTAACTTGTGAGGGATTAATTGAGCTGTGAGAAATTGCCAAAACCTCGACAGTAGCTGATTTTATTCTGTAAAGAATCATATATTTCCCTAAAATAATGTTGCGGTATATTTTACTTTTTGTGGGTAAATAACGGTTTTCGGGGTAGAATTCGTAAAGATTAGAAAGAGCCTGCACTCTTTTTTCTATTTCAATATCTAGATTTATTGCAAGTGCATAACCAAACTGCTCTGCACCATATTCAATTACCTGATTCTGTGTCGCAATGAAATAAGCTGAGGTTACTACCCTTTTTACTTTTTATCTTTTAGGAGTTTTTTCCGCCATTCTTTTCTGTTTCTTTTGTACTGAGTCATAGATAAAAACGGACTTTTTTCAGATTCTTTTACCATTGCCTTAAAGTCATCAATTGTTATTTCAGGATTCTGATTAGCAGGATTTGTCCATTTTATTTTATTTTTATCTGTGCGAGTTGGCATAAATATGTATTATTTTCTTATTTTAACGTCAAAATTACGAAAAAGTTTTGAATTGGAGCAATTTTTTTACAATAAAAAAAATTATATCTTTGCATAACAAATACTTTTTAGGAAATGACTTTCGAGAATATAATTTCGGATTTAAAGAAACTGTTATTTAAGCCTGTTTACTTGCTTTACGGCGAAGAATCTTACTTTATTGACGAGATTACCGATTATATCGCAAAAAACGTACTGAAAGAAGCCGAACGTTCTTTTAATCAGACAGTATTATATGGTAAAGATATCGGCGTTAATGATGTTATTGAAATATCGAGACGTTTTCCGATGATGGCAAATTATCAGATAGTTAT
>SLSH01000437.1 GCA_007130555.1 Bacteroidales bacterium | reverse complement strand
GCCGCTTTGTTGGCGGGCTTCTTGGTGGTGGTTTAGTCGATTCACTGTCCATTCACATCCACAAGCATCCACAAGACTTCAAGACTTGAGATTCGAATCATCTTCAAGGCAGAAGAGCCGGAAAAGAGGTGGAAGAATACAAGTGAGTGTGGCGAGAACGATGTCAGGAAAGATGCCGAAGAATCTCCAGAAATTCTGTCGGACTCACTACGGTCACGCCCTGGCATCCTTTCTTCGGGAAATGCCGAAGATTACCGGTAACCAGAATCGCGTCGCTCGCCGCAGCGACCTCCAGAAAGGGCATATCATCAGGATCGGGGAGCGTCGCATTAAGAGGGACCGAGGCCACGAGTCCGGCCAGGGAACGAATCAGTTCCAATAAGACATCGGCCTCCTCCGTAACGATGCGGAACTCCGGACGGCGCAGGACCGTGTCGTATTCATCGAGAATCCGGTCGTCGGCGCATATCTCGAACCCCCCTTCGACCAACAGATCAAGGATTTGTCCGCACTTCCCGTGCGTTGTCAGGGCGGCGGAGACGAGCACGTTGGTGTCCAAAACAACCTTCACTTGTCGCCCAGCCTTTCGCCCCGGACCTTGGCGATGACGGCGTCAATCTCGTCCATCTTCATTCGGTCCAGGCCGTCCGCCTTGGCTTTTGCTCGGATGCGGCTCAGGGCCGCGCCGGCCCGTGCGCGGCGGATGGCAAGGATCTCCTCCTCCAACCTGTCCGGCTCGACGCGAGTCATGACTGCGAACGGACGACCGTGAGCCGTGACCACTATCTCGCGATCCTTTTCGAGATCTTCTCGGAGTCTCGCCGTGTTGCTCCTCAGGTCTCGGATGGTGATGAACTTCATGGGTCTACCTCTTCTATTCGTGCATTTCTACGACATTTTTAGTGTACGTACTTGTGTCCTTATTGTAAACGGCGTTTTGGATCCAGGTTTAACCGTCCGACCAAGCCGGACGGGGAATGGTACTACGACAACTTTTCCATTGACCAATTGTCGATCCAATCGTAAATTGGTCACATGTACATACCGCGCTATCTTCAGGATTTCATCACCCGAATATCGCGCAGCTTTCCGGTCATCCTGCTTACAGGACCACGCCAGGTAGGTAAGACCACGCTGCTACAATATTTGGCATCAGCAGAGCATCCGCCGCGTTCGTATGTCTCCCTGGACGAATACGGACCTCAGCTTCTGGCAAGATCGGATCCGGCCCTATTCCTCCAACGCCACCCTCCTCCTGTGGTTATTGAAGAAATACAACATGCCCCGAATCTACTGTCGCACATCAAGCCGCGCATCGACAAATCCGGCAAAATGGGCCAATACTGGCTCACCGGCTCGCAGCAGTTCCAGCTCATGACCGATGTCTCTGAGTCGCTGGCAGGTCGTGTCGGCATCATTAAGATGCTCGGGTTTTCACTGGCCGAGGAACGGGGTCTGCCGCGACGGAGCGAAGCATTTCGTCCGGACCGCATTACGACCGACATACGGGGCCAAGAGATCATCCCACTGTTCGAGCGTATCGTACGGGGTAGCTTGCCTCGCTTTGCCCAAGCCGATCCCCCACCGATAGAAGCCTACTATGGCTCATACATGGCGACCTACGTGGAGCGTGACGTGCGCTTACTCAAGGAAATCGCCAACCTGGACACCTTTCGCCGTTTTGTCACAGTGGCAGCCGCACGGGTCGGCCAATTGCTCAACTACTCTGACCTGGCCCGAGACGTGGGCATTGCGGTCAGTACGGCGCGTGAATGGTTGCACACACTGGAGGCCACTCTCCAGATCATCTTGCTACGACCATACTTTGCCAATCTTAACAAACGCCAAATCAAAACCCCCAAGCTCTACTTCAGCGATACCGGCCTGGTATGTTACCTGACCGGCTGGCACACAGCAAAAAGCGCAGCCTCCGGAGCAATGGCCGGGCAACTCTTGGAGTGTTGGGCTGTGAGCGAACTTTACAAGAGCTATTGGCATCGGGGGCGGGAAGCGCCTCTATGGTATTATCGGGACAAAGAAAAACGCGAGGTGGACGTGTTGATCGCTGAGGAAGGACGGGTCTTTCCGCTGGAGATCAAGCTCGCCGGAAACCCCTCCAAACGGGATGCAGCCGCCATGGAGTATCTGGAGCGAAACGGTGTCCCGTGCGGCCCCGGCGTGGTGCTCTGCCCCATCGGCAACCCCTACCCCATCACCGAAAAAGTGAGCGCATACCCTGTTTCGGAGGTATGGTAAGGTAAGGTTCGCGTTTTTTCTTGAACCGTGTCTTTGGATTCCCTATTCTTTTCCCGCCATTGATCCGCGCCTTGGCACGTGCACAAGGAAACACGCCTGTGAGCAAAACCGAGCGACAACTCAAAGCGATCATGTTCAGTGATGTGAAATCGTTTTCCGCTATGATGAGCCGGGATGAGGCGCGGACCGTCCGGCTCGTGCGAGAGCACCGCGAGATCGTCCGGTCCATCCTGGCGAAGCATCGTGGGGAAGAGCATGGTACGGCAGGGGACAGCTTTTTCGTTTTGTTCGCCTCGGCCGTAGAAGCCGTCCAGTGCGCCGTGGAGATCCAGACGGCCTTCCACAAACGCAACGAGGACCAACCTCCCGAGGAGCAGATCTGGATCCGCATCGGGATCCACCTGGGTGACATCCTGGTCGACCAAGACGAGCACAGAGTCTACGGGGAAGGCATCAACATTGCGGCCCGTACTGAGCCTCTGGCGGATCCGGGCGGGATCTGCATCACGCGCGACGTGTTCCAACAGGTGCAGGGCCGCATCGGAGTCCAGGCCATGTCCATCGGCAGGATGGAGATGAAAAACATCGTGAACGCTCCCGAACTCTACCAGCTCGTTGTGGGACAGGTGGTCGGGGCCAAGGCCAAGACCAAGTCTGCTGCCATGAGCCCGCCGGGATCCCGCCCACAACGCTGGCTCTTGCCGAGTGCTCTCGTCGCTCTGGCTCTTTTGGCAACCGCGGTGCTCATCTTCGCCTTGAGGAAGAGCGACGATGCGACGCCCGCTTCGCTGTCCGATAAGAAGTCCGCTGCGCCGTCCGATGAGACACGCGCCGAGACGTCCGATCCGCCCGTCGAGACCATGACCCTG